>NZ_QPEL01000170.1:0-4993 GCF_008368965.1 Bacillus sp. AY2-1
CCATCAAGAATTTCTTGAGCGGCTTCTGCGATCGCGCCGCCCTTGTTCAATTCCAATCTTCCTACATCTGTATTAGCAAGCGCTGCAGCCTTTTTTACAATTGCGAATGCTTTAATTAAGCCTTCATGGATTTTGTATCCTGTAATTGGGAAGTTTTCTACTGCACGCATTGTTTGTACGCCGTAGTATGCATAGTTTGGCACTTCTTTTTCACCTAAAAAATCTTTTTCAATTCGAACACCATTTTTAACTTCAGTTAATGTTGCCATGATTATTCACTCCTTAACGATTTCTTATGCTGCTTTTGTTTCTTTGACTGTTTCTACATATTGTTTTGCTTTCTCATTATCGAATTCGCCTTCCCACTTCGACATAACAATGGCCGCTAATGCATTTCCTAATACATTGACAGATGAGCGAATCATATCTAAAATGCGGTCAATTCCCGCAATTAACGCGATACCTTCTAGTGGTAACCCCATTGAACCTAACGTTGCTAATACAACAACGAACGATGCACCTGGAACTCCCGCCATACCTTTGGATGTTAACATGAGAACGAATAATAACGTTATTTGCTCCGTTAATGACATGTGCACACCGTACATTTGTGCAACAAACAATGCCGCTAACGCTTGATAAATAGCCGATCCAGTCAAGTTAAATGTATAACCTGTCGGAATTACGAAAGAGGCAACTGCCTTTGGACAACCGAACTCTTCCATTTTTCTCATTATATTAGGTAAAACAGCTTCTGAACTTGCTGTCGTAAACGAAAGAATCAGTTCTTCTTTTAAAATTTTCATTAATGTAAAAATGTTTACGCCAACCATTCGTGCATTAATACCTAATACAATCACAACGAATAGTATAACAGTTACGTATACAGCTAGCACTAGTTTTCCTAGCGGAAGTAATGTCGCTACACCAAATTTTGCAACCGTAACGGCAATTAATGCGAATACACCAAATGGTGCAAATTTCATCACTTGATTTGTAACCCAAAACATGGCTTCGAGTACGCCTTCAAAAAAGTTAAAGACAGGCTTTCCTTTTTCCCCAATTGCCGCAACTCCTAAGCCGAATAATACTGAGAAGAATATAATCGGTAATAGGTCACCTTGTGCAATCGATTCAAATACGTTTTTCGGTACAATGTGAACAATTGTCTCAGCAAAACCTTTCTTCTCGGTTGCATCTGCAGTTTGTTTATAAGAAGAAATATCACTTTGCTGTAAATTACTCATATCAACACCAGTACCTGGTTGGAATATATTCGCTGCAAGTAATCCCATTAAAATAGCAATTGTCGTAATAATTTCGAAATAAAGAATTGTCTTACCGCCCAGTTTCCCAAGCTTTTTCATATCTCCTACACCAGCTACTGCAACAATTAATGCTGAAATAACAATTGGTACTACAATCATCTTAATTAAGTGAATAAATATATCTCCAATTGGTGTGATATAAGAAATCGCCGTTTTATTGCCATAAAAGACTGCCCCTACTACAATCCCTAAAACAAGCGCTACAAAAATTTGTGTTGCCAATCCGAATTTTTTCATTTATGTTCATCCCCTTCATGCGAACGCTTTCAATTTGAATTTATAAAAGCTACTTACACATCTTATAAGCGAACCTACAAAATCATACAAAAACCTACAAGTTCGTCACAAAAAATTCAAATATTTTTCTTCTTTTTTTCATTGACACCATTTTGTTAAAAAACGATAAAATAAACTTGATAAGTAATCAGATTGTTTCGTATAATCAAAAAGATATATACTTAAAAAAAATCGAAATGAAAAGGAGTGGATGTTATGAGAAACTATACAAAGAAATTCGTCCTATCTTCTTCTTTTCTTTTTCATTTTCTTAAAAAGGAACAAAGGCATTCGCCTTTGTTCCTTTTTTATTGCGATCTATATAGGGGGAATAGTTATGAGACCATATAAACGTGTCTTAATTAAATTAAGCGGCGGTGCACTTGCCGATCAAACTGGAAATAGCTTTAACTCCAAACGATTAGAACATATCGCAAACGAAATTTTATCCATTGTTGATTTAGGTATCGAAGTATCCATCGTCATCGGTGGCGGTAACATTTTTAGAGGTCATCTAGCTGAAGAATGGGGAATTGATCGCGTAGAAGCTGATAATATCGGTACGTTAGGTACAATTATTAACAGCTTAATGCTTCGCGGTGTTTTAACAAGTAAAACAAATAGAGAAGTGCGCGTTATGACTTCCATTCCATTTAATGCAGTAGCTGAACCATACATTCGTTTGCGTGCAGTCCACCATTTAGATAACGGTTATATCGTTATCTTTGGAGGCGGAAACGGGCAACCGTTCGTGACGACAGATTATCCAAGCGTACAAAGAGCTATTGAAATGAATAGTGATGCCATATTAGTCGCAAAACAAGGTGTCGACGGCGTTTTTACAAGTGATCCAAAGCATAACAAATCAGCAAAAATGTACAGCAAACTAAACTATAATGATGTTGTTAGACAAAATATACAAGTCATGGATCAAGCAGCATTACTGCTTGCCCGAGACTACAATTTACCAGCACATGTCTTTAACTTTGATGAGCCTGGAGTGATGAAACGAATTTGTTTAGGGGAGCATGTAGGGACGTTGATTAATGATGATGCTTCATTGCTGGTGCATGAAAAATAATGATTTCCCACCAAAAAAGGGTGTCTTTTGTAGGCACCCTTTCCTAATTCATCATCACAAATAGAAGTCAACCAATCCCGCTACTTTCTCCTTACAACGCTCCCAAAAAGATAACTTTTCAAAAAACTCTTTCGTCATTTCTTTCGAATCATGAAAATCCTCTGTTAACGCCTTATTAACTTGTTCTACAATAGGACCACCATAAATATAAAAATTCATTTCATCATTTATATTGAAGCTACGCGAAGTAAAGTTTGTTGTACCTATAACAGTTAACTCATTATCAATCAGCATTAACTTTCCATGAAACATTCCTTTTTTATACCCATATACAGTAATCCTATTATTAACAGCCTGACGTATGTATGGATACGCCGCTTCTTTTATAAGAGGTAGATCTGGTTTATATGACCAAAGTATTTTTACTGTAACACCACGCTTTTGCGCCGCGATTAAAGCATTCATAGATTCTTTATTTTTCGCTATAAAATACGGCGTTGCAATTACAATTGAGTGCTGAGCTTGTTTTATGAGCTCTATATATTTCTCAGCAACGTAATGGCCATTGTAACTAGTCATAGTATGTAATGTATTCCCTTTGCTAGCCTTATTCGTACTTCTCTTTATATCTTCTTTCGTATCTCGCTTCCAATCTAAAGCGAATTGCTCCTCTAAATCTTTTGCTCCTTCTCCTTTAAGCCGTACATGATAATCACGCCAATATCCAAATCGCTTATCTTTCCCCAAGTACTCATCTCCTATATTAAATCCGCCTGTATAGCCAATTTCTCCATCAATCGTCGTAATACGGCGATGATTACGATGATGTAGGGAATAAAACCCGAATGGTAATTCCTGTTTTCTACTATATGTAAAATGCACGCCACTTTCCTGTAATTCTTTTTTCACCTTTCTTTCAAATGATAAATCGTTAAGTAAATCGACAGATAAATATACGTTTACTCCTTCTCTCGCCTTCTCTTTTAATAAGTTTAAAAAAGTATGGCTACTTTTATCATCCGACAAAATGAAAAAGTACGTGTAAATAGATTGCTTCGCCTCTCTTATATCAGTAAATAACTGTTTATAAAATGACTTTCCTTCTACATATAATTGAAAATCACTATAATGAGGAGCGTACTCTGTCGGCATATTTTTCCCGACTTCCATTTTTCTTCCGAGCGTAACGTCAATATGCATCCAAATTAAAACAAAAACGAAAATAGTAATTACAATAGAAGTAACTCGCAATATTTTTTTAATCATTTTGATTTCCTTCCGCTCATTTTCTTTCCACCTTTCTATTTTGTCATTCAAATTTAGATTTCATGCTTCATACAAAAAAGGATGCGACTTAACGTCACACCCTTTTCATATTAAACAAAGTTTCTCGCATCATTATTTCTTCCAAACTTATAAATAGCAATTAAGAAGAATGCTACTGCAAAGGCAAATAAGATTAAAATATTTAAATACAAATCTGAAATTGGAATTCCTTGTTGTAGTTTTGATACTGTGTCTAATAGCCATCTCTGCGGAAGAAAATCAGCTACTTTTTGTACCGCTTTTGGCATAATGTCATAAGGAAAATAACATCCAGCCAGTAAACATGTCGGTACAATAATCATATTTTGCAGTGCATTTGCTGATGCTGAGTTTTTCGAAAAAGCGACAAGGACTAACGATATTCCAATCGCTATTAAAGCAAATAGCATGAGTACACCAATCATCACTATGAAAGGCATATTGATATTTATATGAAAAATATTCGTTAGGAATAAGATTGTAATCAGAATTTGTACTGTTAATAGCAGCATATTTACCCCGACATTAGATAATATGAATTTCTTCCCATCTATCGGCGTTGATAAGAGTCTAAAATACGTTCTATTTTCTTTTTCTTTTAAAATATAACCTGATAAGTTCGCTGCTGAAAATAGCATAAACATAATAAGGTAACCCATCGTTTGGTTTGTCATATCTTTATTTTTCGAAGTATCTTCTAGCGTCTCAGTTTTCATTTTAAATGAACCTTTTTGATATCCTGCGTACATAGTATCAAATGCACTTTGATCTGTTCCTGCTACTTTACTAATAGCTGCTACATTATCAATATAATTGTATAAATATGATTTTATAAATCCTGTTACTTGATCACCTTTAATCGATGAAATTTCAATATGATTTGGTTTCCCTTCTCGAACACTTTTTGAAAAACCAGAATCTAATGTAATAACTCCATCAAGTTTTTTGGAAGTGAGTTTATCTTCTACTTCAGATTCTTTAATTTTACTTACCTTTACATGAT
>NZ_QPEL01000171.1:0-11690 GCF_008368965.1 Bacillus sp. AY2-1
CCTTTGTCATTTAAAGAAAGACAAAAAGAGAACGTGCGAGTTAAAACAATTAATGTCTGGTATTACACAAATATAGTAAAGAAGTAGGGATGAAAATCGAAATGGTTTCTATCCCTACTTTTTCATTTTATATACAAATTAAGAACTAAAACTATATACTTTTAAAAAGTAAACTATATAATAAATGTAGAAACGAAAATTTATGAGCAAGGAAGTTGAAAAATATGACATTAACAATGGGCTTTATTGGATTTGGAAAGTCAGCTAACCGCTATCACTTACCTTATGTAAACACACGTAATAATATAAAAATAAAAACGATTTTTGTACGTCAAATAAATGAAAAATTAGCGGCTCCATATAAGGAAAAAGGTGTTTACTTCACTACTGATTTGGACGAATTGTTGAATGACAAGGAAATTCAAGTCGTGACGATCTGTACGCCAGCACATACGCATTATGAATTAGCAAAAAAAGTTATACTAGCTGGAAAATCAGTTATCGTTGAAAAACCATTTTGCGATACAGTGGAACATGCGAAAGAATTATTAGCTTTAGGACGAGAAAAAGGTGTAGTAGTTATGCCTTATCAAAACCGCCGTTTTGATGGTGATTTTTTAGCTGTGAAGCAAGTAATTGAACAAGGGTTCCTTGGTGATATTATTGAGATTGAATCACATATTGATTATTTCCGTCCTGGTTCAATCACTCATGAAGCTCCAAAAGAAGAAGGTTCATTTTACAGTTTAGGTATTCATACGATGGACCGTATGATTTCACTATTCGGCCGTCCAGATACGGTGACATACGATATTCGTAATAATGAAATGGAAGGTGCGGTTGATAACTATTTCGATGTTGGTTTACATTACGGAAATCAGTTGAAGATTAAGCTGAAAACGAACCATGTCGTAGCAAAAGATTATCCACGCTTTATCGTTCATGGAACAAATGGATCATTTATTAAATATGGTGAAGATCAACAGGAAAATGATTTGAAAGCGGGTGTTATGCCTGAGAGTGTAGGGTTTGGTGAAGATTCACCGATGTACTATGGAGTTGCTAAGTATCGTAATGCAAATGGTGACTGGATTGAAAAACAAATTAAAACGCCACTTGGTGATTACGGTCGTTTCTATGATGCCGCGTATGAAACAATTATAAATGGTGCACCAAAACTTGTGAAAGACGAAGAAGCGGTAACGAATATTGAAATCTTAGAAAATGGATTTGCTTCCCCATCACCTTCAGTTTACAAACTTGAGGCTTTACATTTGAATGAATAGAAGAGAGTTTGCAGTATAAAGGAGGTATGGAAATGGCAAGCGGATCAACACAAGTAAAATACCTCGGCATTTATCAAAAGATTAAACAGCAAATTTTAGACGGTGAATATAAAATCAACGAAAAAATTCCGAGTAGCCCCGTCCTTGCTGAAGAATTTGGTGTTTCAGCCCTTACTATTAAGAAAGCGCTGGATCTATTAGTTAGAGACGGCTACATTATCCGCCGGCGCGGAAGTGGAACAGTGGTGCAAGATTGGCGTCAACAGGAAAAGGCACGAATGATTCAAACTTTAACGGGTACGAAAGCTGTATACGGCAGTGAGGTAGAAAGTCAAATTATCGAGTTTGCGATTGTTGGGGCTGATGAAGTAGTTGCTGAGAAATTGGGAGTTTCAATCGGTGATTTCGTCTATAAAATCATTCGCCTCCGCATCATTCACAGCATTCCGACGATTATGGAGCATACATGGATGCCAATTTCGGTTATCCCAGGTGTTGAGGCTTCTGTTTTAGAGGAGTCGATATACTCACATATTCAAAATAAACTTGGTCTTGAAGTAGGGACATCTGTTGTCAGGGTTAAAGGAATTCGCCCAGATGATAGGGAAAAGCAGTTTATGAACTTAACAAATCAGGATTTCCTAATGCGAGTTGAACAAGTAGCTTATTTAACGGATGGACGAACTTTTGAATATTCTTATGCAGATCATCTACCCGAAACCTTTGAGTTTGAAACAGTCATTACTGCAAAAAATTATAAAGAGACATAAAAACCGGTTGAGGCAAGTATTGTCTCAACCTATTTTTATGTCTTCTACAGTTATTATTCATCTGCTGTAATCAGCATGGATGTGTTCCCGGTTTTTTCAAGATGAACTTCTCCCCAGGAACAGAGGGAATCAAGTATAGCTCCTAAAGACGAACCGTAATCCGTTAAAGAGTACTCTACTTTTGGTGGTACTTGGTCATATACTTTCCTTTGAATTACACCATCTTCTTCTAGTTCCCGTAATTGTTGGGTTAACATTTTTTGCGTAATACCAGGCATTAAACGTTTTAATTCACTCGTTCTTTTTGTTCCTTTTTTTAAATGACAAAGGATAACAACCTTCCACTTTCCACCAATAACTTCTAAAGTCGCTTCTACAGGAATATTGTATGTCTTCATAAAAAAAACTCCTTTGATGAATTTAGATTACAGTTGTGAGCCTACATCCGTTGCAATACTAAAATTATTTCTTTTTAGTACCTATAACACTTTAAAGTGCGTACTATTTATTGTGCTAAATATCGGTCATAATAACCGATGTAAGAGAGAAATAAGCAGAATGGCACTTGAAAATGCATATGTTACTTTTTAGTACCTATAACACTTTAAAGTACGTACTTTTTATTAGGATGAATATAATCCATAATAGCACTTGTAAGCAAGAAATGCGTGAAATGTGCTTTGAAGGAGCCATCATGCTATGGGGAATTTTACATGAGAATAATTTGTTGTGTTATTAAAATTAATCCAAGACTTAACAGTTGATTAATTGAACTGTAAAGTTTAAAATTACAGTAAGATTTTTAAAAGTGAGTTGTTAACGTCTGTAAAATGTAGCATGAATAATAGCGATAAATGAAACATTGCTGAATAATTAACATTATGTGAATTTGATTCTAAACTGTAATTTTTTTTAATACATTTCAATAAGCGATATTTAAAATGTACGTTTAATAACATTAAAGGAGTGAGTTAAATATGGTAATTCTATATACAACAGCAAGCTGTGCTTCATGCCGAAAAGCGAAAGCATGGCTTGAAGAGCATCAAATTGATTATATTGAAAAAAACATCGTATCAAATTCTATGACAGTTGATGAGCTTAAATCGATTCTTCGTTTAACTGAAGAGGGGGCTACTGAAATTATTTCAACTAGATCGAAAACTTTTCAGGACTTAAATACAAATATTGATGAGCTCTCGCTAAATGAATTTTATACATTAATAATTGAGCATCCATTAATGTTGCGTCGCCCGATTATGCTGGACGAAAAAAGATTGCAAATTGGTTTTAACGAAGAAGAAATTCGTAAATTTTTACCACGTAGCGTCCGAACATTTTTAAACATTGAACTGCAAAAGCTGGCTAATTAATAAGTAATATTTTTTAGGGGAAGTGGTATAAAAGGAGGAAGCAGAAAATGATAGAAGTATGTGTTACAGTCAATTATAACGATAGAAATTATCAAACAAATGTTATTGTAAGTAAAGATACGATATGGACAAAAATTAAACAATTGGCAGAAGAACAAGTGAAGAAACAATGGAGTCTTTAATGTATTTTTAACTTAAAAAGCTAAAGTGAGTTATGGAATCTATTTCTTTATGCTAAGAGTGGTTCTTATTATATTTTAACGTCTGGCTAACCTATCTGTAATATTTATCCTTTCCGGCAAGAAGACCCCATCTGATTTGGGTTACGGTTGAAACCCAACAATTCAGGTGGAGATGAATTACCGTCAGAAGATAGGCTGAACGCTTTTGTTTCTTTTGTCTTACGATATAATCTGCCCTAGGTAAGGAGGGGATATATCGTAGGACAACTAAATTAGATAAGGATAATCATAATCATTTGGATACTTGGACCAAAAGGAATTACGATGAAGACCATGTTCACATTTTGTTCCGTTCTAAATATTGATTTGTCAAAAGTAATTAACAGTTACAAAAATATTTCTTTCCTAAGAAAAAACACGATTTTAGGAAAGAAATAATTGTAATAAACTCTCTGAGAAAGGTGGTGAAAACAATGGCTAGAAAGAAAGCAGTGAAAGTATTACGGAAACAAAAGAAAAGAGAAACCATGCAACGATTCACGCAGAAACAGAATATCGGACGAGCTTGCCTCACAGCTAAAGAATTTCGTTTACTGCAGCGCATGTCGCATAGTTCAAAAGCGTTGCGAAATGTTGGGCTATACACGATGAAACAAAGTTACTTGAACAATAACAGGATGGCTACTGTAAAAGAAGTGGACACTGCTATGCAAGCCGATACGAACTACTCGGGCGTTCAATCAAACTCTGTTCAAGCGATTCGTAGAGCCGTATTTACAGAAGTAAAAAGCTTTTTTAAAGCGTTGGAACAGTGGAAGAAACATCCTGAGAAGTTCACAGGTCGTCCGAAGTTTCCAAATTATTCTCGTTCCACGGACAAACGAATTATTGAAATCTATCAAGTGCCAAAAGTGGATGAGAACGGATATTGGATCATTCCGATGAATGTGGCATTCAGGAAAAAATTCGGTTCCATTAAAATACGTATGCCTAAAAACTTGAGAAATAAAAAAATCTCCTACATTGAGATTATACCGAAGCAAAAAGGTCGGTTCTTTGAGGTGCATTACACATATGAGATGCACGTTTCTCAAATGAAGAAACCACCCACGACCACGAGTAACGCTTTGAGTTGCGATTTAGGTGTAGATAGATTAGTAAGTTGTGTGACAAATACAGGTGATGCATTTTTAATTGATGGGAAAAAATTAAAATCCATTAACCAGTACTTCAACAAAATGATACGTAATCTAGGGCGGAAAAATATGGACAATGGAATTTCAAAACGTATTGTAACGAATCAAATGGCTGTACTTTGGCACAAACGAGAACGACAAATAAATGGTTACATTTCACAAACTGTAGGCCTGTTGTTCAAAAAAGTGAGAGCATGTAACGTAGATACAATTGTCGTAGGGTATAACGCTGGTTGGAAACAAAAATCTGATATGGGGAAAAAGAATAATCAAACATTTGTTCAAATCCCATTTCACAAACTGATGGCAGCAATTGAGAATAAATGTATAAAAGAAGGCATCCGATTTGTAAAACAAGAAGAAAGCTATACTTCAAAAGCTAGTTTTCTGGATAAAAATCCGGTTCCAGTTTGGTCTAAGGATGGTAAAACTCATTATTGCTTTAGTGGCAAACGAATCACGCGTGGTCTGTACCAAAGTAAAGCAGGAACATGTATCCATGCTGATATTAATGGTGCGCTGAATACATTGAAAAAATCAAAAGTTGTAGAATTAGATGGCAATCTCAAGGTAAAAACGCCGATTCTATTAGAAGTGCAAAAACGTAAGGCTGTTGCTTCGCGCATAGCTTAGTGGGTGTGTCAACCATCCATGTGTACTCGACTTGTCGGGGCTTGTAGCACACGCCGGATTCATCTGAGTGGTGGCTTCTTCTATAAGGGAGAACTGCTCTTTTTCGAAAGGGTGGTGGAAGTGGGAAAACAATCATTCGTTGTCAGTACCAACCAAAAACATACTTGGGGTGTTACCATAAGGTGGCATGAACGCTAGAGCGTCAACTGTCTAGTAATAGACAGAAAAGACCTAGCATTCAAACTCAAGCCCCACTGAAAGGCTTTATCTCAGTAGGGGTAGTTGACGGCTACAGTATGTTAATATATGAGAAACAATATTTTTGATTGTAGGAGGAAAACAATGAACAGCGACTTTACCTTGGCCATACACAGTTTAACTTATTTAGCTTTACAGCCAGACCGGATGTCAACAAGTAATGCTATTTCAGAAAGTGCAGGTGTTCACCCAGTACGCATTCGCAAAGTACTAAGTTTGTTAAAAAAACATAAGTTTATACAATCGAAAGAGGGGACTGGTGGCGGTTTTATTTTCGCTCGCGATTTAGATGAAATTAATCTTTGGCATATTTATCAGATAACCTCTGAAGGTGCTTTGCAGCCGAAGTGTCCAGAATCAAACAATCAGTGTGTTGTAGGTTCGAACATGCGAAAAGTTCTTTTCGCTATTTTCTTAGGTGCTGAAGAGCATCTAGGTGAATACTTAAAGAATTATACAATGAAAGAAGTTGTTGAACTTATCAATCAAGAGCGTTAAGCGGCTTAATTATTATATAGCCGTGAGTTCTTAATACTTAAATGTAATGAAAAATATTACAGTATAATTTGTTTTTATATCTTTTTTATCGTCACAAAAAATATTTATAAGAAGGTGAAACGGTATGATGTCAAATAATAATCATGTTTTAAAAGTAGGAGATTGGGTTCGTGGAATATCAAATGAAGGTGAATTAATAGTTGGTTATATTGTATCACTTGATGATGTAGAGGATATAGTTACAGTTAGTATTGTGAAACGTGACGGCAAGTACACAATAAACGAAGCGATTTTACTCTTTAGTAAACACGTTAACAAACTTCCTGAATCAAAGGTAATAAATAAGGAACAAATCCTTTATCTTATAGATCTTGCATTATTAACAGGGGATGAAGAATGGTTTATCGAGCTTTCTTCAAAATTAAACTCGATAAAAGAGCTAGTTAATGAGGGATTTTAAAATTTAAACTTTTGAGGATGCACACAATCCGCCTTATGGAGAGGACATAATTACTTTTCGCATAAAAGGAAATGATGTAAAAACGATTCATTACAAACATAGAGATATCCCTGAAGAAGAGCCGAACAAACTACAATTAAGATGATATTGAAGTGATTTGTTTGTGTATTCCTGATAACGATAATTATGTAAATGAGCTGTCCATATGGGGCAGCTTTTTTGTTTTTTGCTCAGTGTAGCTTTTTAAATTGTATATGAATTCAATATTAATAATATATATCCTAAAATTTGGTTTTTGTATTTTGGGATTTTTTTCTTTTTACCTACATTAATTATTTATTAGAATATCTTTTATGTTTAAAATAAAATTTTTTGATAAAAGGAGATATAAGTATCTTTATAATAAGTCACCTAGAAAAACAATGTATTATTGTATTTTTTACTAACTAATTCAGCTTTAAGCGATAAAAACAATGGCTACATGCTAACTGTAAAATATTATCCATATAAAATTATTCCGCTTTAATATTTCTGAAAATATAAAAATATTAATTTTATAAATATACACGTTATAATGAGGGCGTCGAGAGAAATTTTATTATCTCTGGAGAAAATATAAAAAATGCGATTATTAGTAAGAAAGGTGTGTGATTAGAGGCGAAATGTATGTAATGTGCTTCAGTGGCTTGTGTAAGAAATATCATCAGTGCTACCGAAGTTATGAAGGTAATGTATAGAATTGAGAAAGAAATGCCTCGCAAATGAAGAGAGGCCGGTTTAGCTAAAATTACTGTTAAAAGTAAAAAAAGAGAAACCATTAAAGTAATACACTGTTATTAGAAATGTTGCAACGTATTTATGAAGTCTATTCTATATTGTTCTCTTAAGAGGTCTTTATATAAAGAGCGGATATTACGAGTAAACTTTTTTGTGAACGCTAACAATTATATTAGGACGCTAACTAGCGAATGTTTCAATTTGGATTCATTATGATGAAGGACATACAAAGTGGGGCAACTTGTAAGGAATTCATTTTCCGAAAAGGGAATATTTGTTAGGTGTAAAGAGAGATGTAGGAATAGATACAAGGGGGAGTTATTATATGAACGGGAATACTGCAAAGAAAATAGAAGTTCAAGCTGAAAATACCGCACTAAAAAATGAGCAATATGCAGATCCGAAAAAGTGGCATAAGCAGGATACTACATGGGCACTCAGTCTATTTGGAACTGCAATTGGAGCAGGGGTGCTCTTTTTACCGATTAATGCAGGTTCAGGTGGTTTATTATCTTTACTACTAATTACATTACTTGCATATCCAGTTATGTACTACTCACATAGGGCGCTTGCTAAAATGATATACGCTTCTAATTCTGCTGATGAGGGGATCACAGGTACAATTAGAGAGTATTTCGGAAATAAAGCGAGTATCATTTTTAACATCGTATATTTCAGTTCAATTTATACAATCGTACTAATGTATTCGGTTGCGCTTACAAATACTGCAAGTAGTTTTATCGTGCATCAATTGCACATGCCAGAGCCTCCAAGGGCTATTTTATCACTTGTATTAGTTCTTGGTCTTATCGCTATACTGAATTTTGGTCAAGATATCACTGTAAAGATCATGAGTATGCTAGTGTATCCTTTCATAGCTTCTCTACTGTTTATCGCAATATCTTTAATTCCACAGTGGAATACGTCAATGCTTAGCTTTTCAGCTGTTTCTACTGCTTCAACAGGAACAGGATATTTGGGAACGATACTGTTGATTCTACCAATCATCGTATTCTCATTTAATCATTCACCTATGATTTCATCATTTGTTGTGAAACAGAGAGCTACGTATGGAATCGAAGCCACTGATGCTAAATGTGCGCAAATACAAAAGGTTTGTTATATCATGACATTCGTTGTAGTTATGTTCTTCGTTTGGAGTAGTGCACTGAGCTTAACTCCAGAGGATTTAAAAATGGCAAAAGAGCAAAACTTATCAATCCTTTCATATCTTGCGAATGAACTTAATTCACCTGTAATCACGATTGCAGCTCCAATTATTGCTTTTGTGGCTATTACAAAGTCTTTCCTTGGCCATTATATAGGAGCGTATGAGGTAATGCGAGACATGATTATCAAGTCCGGTAAAAAACGTGGGAAAGATATAGGAGAAAAAACAGTTAAGACAATGATTCTTACTTTTGTTGTACTAACATGTTGGTATGTTGCTTATACAAATCCAAGTATTCTTGGAATCATTGATGCCCTTAGCGGTCCGTTAGTCGCTGCTATCTTATGTATATTACCAATGTATGCGATCCATAAAGTACCAGTACTTGCTAAATACAAAGGGAAAATGAGCAACGTATTTGTTATTATTGTAGGTGTACTTACTGTCTTAGCAAGTATTAAGTCATTATTCTAATTCACTATTATTGGTATTAGTGTAAAAATAGTTAACATGAAAAACTTTTTGGACAAACTTCTCACATTGGAGAGTTTGTCCTTTTTTAGTCATTCTATCAACTTGCCGACAAACAAGCCACCTTCCAGGCAGAAGGTGGCTTGTTTCGGTATTAATTTATTTTAACTATTCATGTCTGAATGGCCCTTTTGGAGCAATTAGCTCTAAATTAGTACCATCTGGATCGGGGAAGTAGGCAACTCCTGTACCAAATCCAGATTTCTAGCCGTCTTCTTGAAAGATAATTGGTTCGTCATATGGTGCTATCCTATGCCCATCAAGCTAACAAAATGGATTGCCTCTGAAACAAAAAATGATTTTTATTACTATAAAAAACGTAAAGTATCTGTTTTTAGAAAAAATTAATTTTTATAAATTGATGGAGATATAACTCAATTCTTTTATATATTTAGTTAAATATGATTGTCAGAATGAACTTAAAGTAATTATGATTTCTAGAAATACGAACTGATGTTTTGAATTGGTTTAAAGTTGCTGGAACAAAATAAAACCAATTGAGCAAAAAAACTTGCAAAAATAAAAAGAGAGATGTATATTAATTGATGTATCAATAATTGATACATCAATTAATATTTTGACAAGAAAGAAAAGGAACATTTTATGAAGGAAATGTTCGTAAATATCAGTGGAGAAGAACGCAAAATACTTATTCATGTTCTATTACAGATACAAAAAAATGTAGAGAATATTAAAGAATAGAGAGTGTAGGGGGCAGAATAGTGTGGAAATAATCGCAGCTATTTTAGTCGGGATCGTAGCATTAGAACATTTGTTTATCATGATCCTTGAAATGTTTTTTATTGATTCAAAAGTAGCGAAACGTGCTTTCAAATTACCGAAGCATTTAGAAGGAGATCGAAACGTAGCCATTATGTTTGCAAACCAAGGTTTATATAATGGATTTTTAGCGGCTGGTCTCATTTGGGGACTTGTACTTGGGCTCAATCCAATTGGTTATATGGTCCAATTATTTTTCGTGATTTGTGTGGTGATAGCAGCTATTTTCGGAGGTTTCACATCTAATAAATCAATTATTGTGAAACAAGGACTTCCAGCTGTTTTAGCACTAGTTGCTCTTTTATGTATGATATAGAATCAAAGTTTCTCAATAAAAGAACTCATTTTTGAAAAAATACGCTATTCTTTCTTTAGAATTATAGGAAAGGATAGCGTTTTTGTATGTCTATTTCTATATGTAGTGAATTACAACTATTCCTTCAAGGGATTCAACTGCTTTTCAGCTTTTGGATATATTTTCATCCATCTTTGTTTCCTCCTATTGTTGGATAGTGTAATAATTGATAAAAATTTTGATGAAATTGGATTATAATGATTGATCAAAAAAGCTAGTGATTAAAAATATTATTCTTTAGTACATACATTTTTAAGATGTTAAATATATTTCATAATAGTCTCTGTAAGATAAGGGTAACTAGAATAGTACTTTTTATAACTTTGAATATCATTCATAATAGCACCAGTAAGAAGAAAACAAGCTTTACGGTACTAGTCACCAAAGATGTTACAGTAGTTTATTTAGAATCAGATTGATTGAAAGGTTGTACTATATGGCCTAATAATTTCGGAAAAATGTCGGTGTGGCATAAAACAATTATGGAGGTTAAAGATATGAGTACTTCAAATTTGAATGAAATAAGTAAACGAATTTTAATAGAGGAGGAAACACTTCAATTTTCCTCTTTTACAAATGAAGATGCACTGCAACTAGGTTTATTTATCGTTGAAACAGCGAAGAAAGAGGGGAAATTGATTGCTGTTGATATAACGAAAAACGGTGTGCAATTGTTTCATTTCAAAATGACAGGGACAAATGAGGAAAATACGAAATGGATTGAGCGTAAAAAACGAGTCGTTTCTCTGCATGATCATAGCTCGTATTATATGCAGATACAAAGTGAAATAACTGGAATCTCATATAATGAAAAATATCTTTTAGATACTTCGGAATATGCTGCGTTTGGTGGCTGCTTTCCTATCAGAATAAAAGACGTAGGGGTTATTGGAATGATAACAGTTTCGGGATTACCACCAGAAGAAGATCACGAATTGGTTATAAGAGCAGTTAAGAATCATCTGAAGCAATAATAAAAAGGCCAAAACGAACAAGAATATGTTCATTTTGGCCTTTTTATTATTCATTTCATGTAATGAACATAGATCTAATCTTTTTCTAATAAATACATGAGTACTAAAAGATATTAGGGAATGAAGAATCTTTAATCCGAGACACTTTTCTTGACGATGATAATTTATGTAGTTAATATGATAGATATAAAATAACTTAATTACTTTTAATAATTAAATTATTTTATATAAGTTATAGTAATTAAGTAGTATGTGGTAAAAATGCTTTGAATTGCCACTATTAATATTGGGGACAATGAGAAAGCGACAAATATAAAAAATTTGAAGTTAAGAAGCAAGAGTGAATCAACAATGATAGTAGCTTCTGTACAATGCATTTTTACTATAGTGACAATGACTATACATCACGAGGGGGACTGAACTTGGAATCAATGACCTTTGTTTTT
>NZ_QPEL01000172.1:0-7174 GCF_008368965.1 Bacillus sp. AY2-1
ATTTATCATTTCGTACATTTACAAAAAGATATGGATGAGAAGAAGAATAGAAAAGAGGATACGAAAAAGAGTTATATATCTGAAATCTTGTCATTTTGTCAGTACATGGTGCAGTATGCAGAAGAATTCGAATTAAATGGGGAAGAGGTACAGCAAAATGACTCTTTATTGAGAACATTACAACCTTGGCATATTCGCAAATATAATTCTTGGTTGAAGAAGGTAGAGAACGGTAGGAATGGTGACACATATGCAGTCGCAACACTTGCGAAGAAAACGGTGCTCATTCGTTCTTTTCTAAAACATCTTCATGTATTTTCTTACATTGAAAAGCCTCTTCATGAAGAACTGCAGCGCGCAAATGTAAATGAACAGGATCGGCCAAATCGGGACCTATCTTATGATGAAGTAATGAAAATATTAGGATTTTATAAAGAAAGAGGGCATGTAGTAAACTATACAATTTTACTAGCTCTGGCAAGTACAGGTGCAAGAATTCAAGAATTGTGTACAACAAGAGTCAAAGATTTACACTATGACGGAAAGTACTGGTTAAAAGTAACGGGTAAAGGAGATAAAGTGCGTGAACTTTTCATTTCGGAACATTTGTATCAATGTATTTGTGAAATGAGAAAGAGAAGAGGGTTTCAAACTGTATTGGACCGAGGAGATGAAAGTCCTTTATTTATAAACCAAAGAAGGAGCTTTTATAATTCAAAAACATTATCAAACCAGGTAACAGATATGATTAAAAAAACAAATTTAGAGTTTCTGCAGTATCGTGAAAATCCAGTAACAGCACATACATTTCGTCATGCTTTTGCAATCATGGCAGTTGAACAAGGAAATGCAGATTTATATCACTTAATGCAAACGCTGGGGCATGAAAATATTCAAACAACAAAAATCTATTTAGAGAAGCATATGAAACGGAAGAATAATGTAGGTACTTCTTTTGCAGATATGTTGCAATGAATAAAAAGGTATAGTTCTATTGGTCAAATGAAGTATGAAATTGTTCGTTGATTAGGAGTCATACTAGGACCCGATACATAGTCACGTACAAATGATTCTGTCGGTGGAGAAATTACAAACAGCTTAGGAATATGGATTACAATAAATTAGAGAAGTAAATAAAAAGAATTCATGTGTAATTGGGATTTTCCTTTTGTTTACAAAACTGAAAGTGTGAAATTGAAAAACGATTCCTCAAATTCGTTTGTGATACGTTTTGTTTCCATGGTTAATGCAATAAGTATAGAGTTGGTTTAAAATTTATACAAGCGAGTTAAAGAGTGTTTAACGTGATGTTAGTTTATTTCGTAATTTCAAGTACATAATATTTAGCACATTTATTAAATATAGAAGGTCTTATACAGGGATATGGTCCATATGGTAGCAGAGACAATGAGCATCGAGGATTTTATGGATGGTAACTATGGCGCTAAGAAAAAGAGGAGCTTGTTCAAAAAAGAAAGCAAAAAAATACGCACCCGTGGCGGCGCGAATAAGTATTGTGATCGGTAGTGCTATTATATTCAGTAAAATTATAGATATTCCTTATGTATTTGCTGATTGTCATAATTTAGATGTGAATGAGGTATTTAAAGATATGCAATCAAATGACGGAAAGATAAAGAATTATATAGATGGCCAATTATACAATCGTATTGTAAATGCGTTTGAACCGGTTATATTCTTAATTAAAGCTGTGTCATATCCGATTGCATCCGTTATAGCGTTATGCGGAGGGGTGTGCATTATGGTAGGTAGCCAGGAACAGGGATTCTCGCTAATAAGTCGTGCTGGGATTGGTTTATATAGTTGTGCAAATGATTCCGTTGTTTATGAGATTGCTAAGGTTATTTAGTCCTACTTAATGTGGACTTTTTCATATGATAATAACCATTTATTGTTATTATCAGACAACATATCTTAACTCAACATTCGCAATAAATAGTTTTATGTTTCTAAAATTGTAATATATTTACATATATGAAAATCGAAAGTATGATGAAGGTGCAAGCTATAAAACTATTAAAGGGGGATTTTTTATGTTAAAGAAACTAGCAATTGGAGCATTAGCAACTGGGATTATGTTGTCTGGAGCTGGCGGTGTGATGGCGGCAGAAAACGCACCAGCTTTAAGTAAGGAAAAGGTTGCAGACTTAAATACTTTAAGTACGGCGTATACTACTGTTAATGTCAATGGGAGCACTGTTGAATTTGCTGTAAAAGGCTTAGAAAATCCATTCACTTCAAAGTATTATCAAAGAATAGCTTGGACAAATAGTTATTCGGATCCAAATAATTACAATACATTAGCAGTAGCATATCCACAAAGCGGGAAAGGTTATCAGGCATATGGATATGAATCATTAAATAATGTTAAACAAAAAATTGGCTCTGGTCAGACTGTCTATGGTTTCGCCCTAGCAAATAACGGAACCTGGTATCCGGCTGGACAAGCTATAATTAACTATTAAGATTTAAAACAAAGAGGAGTCCTAGTGGGCTCCTTTTTTTTACTTGTAGAAATTTCTGAACCATCATGGAATGCTGTCACTAGGAGGTGTCGTGACGTTATGACGGATGAAATAGTGTATTCCGCTAGTGGAGTATACAAACAACTAGGAATAAGTGATATCTTGTAAAATAATGATTAAATATAAGCCAATATGTGTTAATAAGGTGCATAAATTGAGGAATGAACATGAATCAACTATGGTCATAGATGTAAGCAACATTTATAATGCAAAAGAATTGCATTTACTTCTTAAAGAGAAGCTTGAGTTTCCTGATTTTTATGGGGAAAATTGGAATGCCTTTTGGGATTGTATTACAGGGTCTGTGTTTCCTTTGCCAAACAAAATGATCTTCGAAGGATGATCAAAGTTAGAAAAAGGTTACCGATAGATACAAAAATAATGAAAGAGTGCCTTCTTGATTATAATGAAGAGAATAGAAAGAATCCTGAATGGAAAAGTGAATTCTTATTTAATTAAATAATAGGAAATATTTATGATGTGACTAAGAAACTTAACAGTCGGTTCAACTTCAACCGTTATAGCGTTATGCGGTGGTTTGTTCATTATGGTTGGTAGTCAGGAACAAGGATTCTCGCTAATAAGTCAAACAGGAATTGTTTATATTGTAGTTCAAATGATTCTGTTGTTTAGGAAATTGCTTGTTAAAATCAACAAATCGCTATAAGATATTTTTATAGTAAAAAATGGGAAACGGAAAGTGTATGGAGGAAACTAGAATGAAAAAAGTCATTTCGGATAACTTTGCATCCTTCTTTTGTATAGGCTTATTATTATGTTTGTCGATTGATTATAATAATATATCAATCATGGGCTATATCTTTATTGCAACAAGTATATTTGCATTTATAACATTCTTGATTAATCTAGCTTTAACTTATCAGTTAGAGAAAAGAGAAAAAGAAAGTATATAGTTAAGTTGAAAAGGCCTGTACAGGTCTTTTTTTTATTTGCAGGAATTTCTTTGCCATCATGGAATACTCTCACTAGGAGGTGTTGTGACGTTATGACGGACGAAATTGTTTATTCTGCTAGTGAAGTATACAAACGACTAGGAATTTCCGATAGCACCCTTAGAAAGTACATGGAAGTATTACAGCGCGAGGGATTCGCTGTAAAGAAAGATAATCGTGGTAGACGCCAATACACAGAAAATGACATTATGGTGATTGAGAAATTAATTGAACTCAGTAAGCATGACGGTATGACGCTAGAAAAGGCAGCGAAGATGATTGCGCAGCAAATAGAAAAAGTTAATCCGGATCTGATTCAAGAAGAGTCTAAGGAAACGGATTTAGTACCATTCCACATTAAACAGCAATTACAGGAACAGTATAGCGTTATGGCGCAAGAAATGAATCAGAGTATGTTAGAGATGGAGAAACGATTAAGTGAGCAGGCGAAGCAAAGTAATGAGGAAATCAAAGCGAGCGTTGAAGCGCATAATGAGCGAGTGGAAAAACGATTGGAAGCGCGAGACGAGACGCTTATGAAGACACTACGTGAGATGCAGGAAACGAAGAGGTTAATGCAAGATTTTCGGGATGAGATTGCTGCTACGAAAGGAAAGAAGTCGTGGTGGAAGTTTTGGTGAGAACAAGGAGGTTCCCTTGTGAGAGTATGGTTCCTCTTTGTCTTCGTTACGGATAGTGATGCGCTTTGTTAAAACCAATTTAAATAAAACATTTGGAGGAATGGACTTATGTCTAATGAAGTTTTGCCTTTCACAGTAAGACTAGCTGCTCCAGAAGATTTTTGGGATATATCAAATATAAACAAGCAAGTTCAACAGTTACATATAGAGGGAAGACCAGATATTTACTCTGATACTTCAGCTTCTTTGGATCAAAATGCATACGAAGAGTGGTTTAATGATAAAACCATAGAGATATTTGTAGTAGAGGACAATAATAAAGAGTTTCTTGCTTACATAATTTTAGAGATTAAAGAACCATCCGAAAATCCAAAGTTAGTTGAGCGAAAAGTACTCTTTATCCGCAATATTGGTGTAAGCGAAATATGTCAAGGAACAGGAATAGGAAAAATATTAGTACAAAAAGCATTTGAGTATGCTAAAGAAATACAAGCAACAAGTGTAGAATTAAATGTTTTAGAATTTAACAAGAAGGCTATACAATTCTATGAAAAACTTGGATTTAAGACACAGAGTCGCCAAATGGAATTTGTGTTACCGGATGCTTAAAACTATTTCCTATATCGATAATTGTGTAAATGAGTTAGTGGAGAAACCATTGGAATTTCGGGATGACGTTGCTGCTGCGAAGGAGAAGAAAAAAACGTGTTGGAAGTTCTTGTGAATATAGAAATATGAAAAGACCCTACATATGTAGGGCTTATTTTTTTATAGAAACAATGTCGTCTAGAGTGCTCTGCTCATGTGCATCCAATTTATTAGCAATGTAGTAATCTAATATTTCATCAATAAGCTCATAATTTTTCATGTCTTTCATTGTACAAATGGCTTTTATTTTATTAAGTGTTTCAGGCGATACTTTTATATTTTTTCTGTCTGCTGCTGATAAGGAATTCTTTTTCTTTGTTGCATGATTACCTTGAATAGGTGCCACAGTCACCAAGTATTGTTTATCCAAATTGAACACTCCTATTTAAAAGGTTTTATTTATCTTCTAACATTTCATAAAGACGCTTGTACATATCTCTATATGCTTTAGAATGTCTGTTTTGTAGATTGGCATCTATGTAACTTTCAACAAGCATATCAATGATATTGTTAATTGATGTTTTTTCCATACCTTCTTGTTCTTGGATAAATGGTTTAAGGGTATTTAGCTTTAGCAAAACAGAAGGTGAAATTTTAGCTGTTTTAGATGGAACTAAACGTTGATCTGGTTTCTCTGGTGTCTGTATTTCCTTTTCCGTGTTAACAGGATTAAGTTGGTCAGTTAAATCTGAAGCCTCGGTAATAGGTGTTACGGTTACTACAAAAGATTTACTTTTATTTTCCAAAGATACCACTCCTAGTTAGCATTCTATTAAATGTCTGTTAAGATTTTAAATTTCCTTTGTTGTTCAGGGGTCAGTTCATTATCTACATAATGATTTATTAGTAAACCGATGATTTCGTGAGTGAATTTCGTGTTGGTAATTTTCATTAGTGCTTCAAGTTCTTCTTTGGATTGTTTAGGGATTTTAATACTACCCTGTTGGTTTTTAAAACTCTTTTTCTCAGGTGTTTGCAATGTCATTTCTGTATTCGAAGTTGAATCGTCAGTGATAGGTGTAACGGTTACTACAAATGAATTGTTCTTATTATCCAAAGGTACCACCTCTATTTATAAATTTATAATCTTATACTTTTATAAATTTA
Organism: Bacillus sp. AY2-1; assembly: GCF_008368965.1. NCBI lineage: Bacteria > Bacillati > Bacillota > Bacilli > Caryophanales > Bacillaceae > Bacillus > Bacillus sp. AY2-1. The sequence continues at coordinate 5,896 of NZ_QPEL01000172.1, forward strand.
TAAAAGTATAAATTCGTTTATTTAGATAGGAATAAAGTTTAACTTCATTCCTATTCTCGACTTTTCTTCACTTCAAGCACTTGTTTTACAGCGTTTTTTACTAACTTTTGCTTTGGTGCAGGTAATGAAGCAACTTTTTCTTCGATTAACATATTTATAACTTCATAAATTTTCATATCTTCAATTGTAGCCAGGGTAGATATTGCCGTATGCGTTTCTAATGAGACACGGAAAGATTTAGGTAACTCTTTCGTAGTAAGTTTTCTCTTAGGCTTTTCAAAGAGTTTATCATCGTCAGGAAAACTACGTTCCTGATTTTCTTTGCTTTCTGGTGTGAAGGTTACTGACCCTTCAGTTTTCTTTCTTCTCATTCCAAGTTGTTCTTTATCTATATTCAATTTGTTATCCATTTACTGTTGTCATTCCTTCCAAAATCTCGATTCTTTTTTCGACTTCACCAGCAATATTTTGGTATACAGTATGAACGTTTTTATCATGAACATCTTTCAGATTGTAAGTGATTCCTGTTCTATCAAATCTCTTTAAACGTGCCATCTGTTTAATGATGTTACTGAATACATTTGCCTTGCCAAAAATTTCTTCTGCTTCTTGAAGAATATCTTTATCGATTTCATTCCCATTTTGCATTAGTACAGGTAATGCCCCGATAATTTCTAATGGTAAATTGTAATCATCTGCTAATGAAAATACATGTTCAACGTATTTTTGAGCACCCTTTAATGATCTTTCTTGCGTTTGTAAAATAACCATTACATAGTCACTAGCGACTAAGGCACTATCTGCAAATTTATTTAATTGTGGTGGCACGTCAATAAAAATGTAATCATAATTTTCTTTGATTGTACTTAACTGTTTTGCAAAATATGTATCTTGCGAGAAGTCATCCTCAAAGTTTCTAAATAGGAATTTTTCATACGTTTGTAAATCCTCGTAAGAAGGAAGTAAGTCCAAGTTAGGTAGTACATTAATCAGTGCGCTTTGTAAGTTCGCGTCTATAAGAGCCATAGCTAATGTTCTTTTAAATTCCGGTTCAATCGAATGTACTTTTTTCATTGTGTTAAATAGTAAATCAGTCGCATTTGCTTGTGGATCTAAATCTACTAATAAAGTTTTCTTTCCTTGTTTTGCGAATGTATAAGCTAACATTACAGCGTTGGTAGTCTTTCCAACCCCACCTTTGAAGTTACCAGTTGTGATAACCTTGCACATTTTCCGTCACCTCGTAAAAAAAAAATTTTTTTATACTTTTATAAATTTA
>NZ_QPEL01000173.1:0-2802 GCF_008368965.1 Bacillus sp. AY2-1
ATTTATAGATCTATTAAAATTTAAGGTTTTAAGATTTTAATGATTTTCATAGGTCATTGAATTTATTTACTTAAAGAAAAATATAGTGTATTTGTGACACTTTTTGATTTAATAACGAAGTAACTCTTATTTCACATGCTATATTTCTCTATTAAGAATTACTTTCAATAATTAGTGAAGATATCTTAATTTAAAATGAAAAGGAGACTTTTATGCGTACATTAAAATATATTTCTTGCTTAATTCTTTTAGGCTTTTATCTATTGGTTCCTTTACAGAGTATAAGTGCTAGTGAAATTCCAAGTTACTATACAATTTTACTAGATGATACTGACCATTTAGCTTTAGCACAAAAAGAGCTTTCTGAAAATAACATACAAGTAGTATATTCAGTAGATGAAATTGGTCTTTTACAAGTCAAGGCAACTACTAATGAAATAAAAAAAATTGGTGCAAAGTCATTTGTTAGTACATATAACCCATCGATACGATTTACAGAGTCTGCAGATTCAATAAAAAAAGAAACACAGCAAGTTTCTGATGCGGTTTTTTGGGCACAACAATGGGATATGAAGCAAGTTACACATAATGGAGACAGTTATAAGATTTTTCCTGGATCAAAAAATGCAGTAGTTGGGATTATTGATTCAGGGGTGGATATAGATCATCCAGATTTAAAAGCCAATATAGTTTCTGGCTCCAAAAATTTTGTCCCTAAGGATGGATTTAGGGGCGAAGAGGCAAATGAAACAGGAGATATTAATTTTTTAAATGATTATTTAGGTCATGGTACTTTTACTGCAGGACAAATCGCAGCTAATGGTAAAATTAAGGGGGTAGCTCCAGAAACAGGGATTAGATCCTATCGAGTATTTGGTAGTAAATCAGGAGAAGTCATTTGGATAATAAAGGCGATTACAGAAGCTGCAAAAGATGATGTTGACGTGATTAACTTAAGTTTAGGTGCTTATTTAGTCAATGGTTCGGTTATAAAAGATGGTGTAAAATCTAAAGAAGAATTAGCTGAAATTAAAGCTTATAAAAAAGCAATTACATTTGCACGTAATCAAGGTAGTGTAGTAGTAGCTGCTGTAGGAAATGACTCTCTAAATGTTCGAGATAATTCTCAGATAAATGCTTTTTATAAAAAAAAGATTGAGAATGAAAATATCACATTCAAAGGAAAAGTTTTAGACGTTCCTGCGGATTTACCAGGTGTAGTAGCTGTTTCCTCTGTTGGGCCTACCGGAGAACTTGCTAACTTTTCTAATTATGGTAAGAATTTCGTTGATATATCTGCTCCCGGAGGAGATTTAAGATTGTTCCAAAAGTATGGCCCTCAAACCTGGGCAACTGAGGGGTATTATATGGATGAACAGATTGTAAGTACTTTTCCTGGAGGTGGATATTTCTTTGATAGTGGTAATTCAGTAGCTGCTCCTAAAGTTTCTGGTGCCCTAGCTTTAATTATTGATAAATATCACTTAAAAGATAAACCTAATTCTAGTGTAAAATTCCTTTACAAATATGGTGTGGACCAACAAAATCAAAATCGAGATTTATTTGGAAATGGAATCCTTAACGTATACAAAGCATTAAATCAGTAATTAGAGTATTTTTGTTAAATAAATTAATTTGTAGTCTAACTTTAATGAGAGATAAAACCACTTCTTGAAAGTGGTTTTATCTCTTTTATTTTATGAAGTGGTTGATTACTAGATTTTGCTGAATTTCTTTTAATAATAATCTGATATTTCAAGACTTAAGAAAAATTTTGTTAGCTAAATAATATAATTGTTACAATAAATCCTATCTTTTGAAGATGATTATCCATTAAGTGAAATAAAGTGTTTTATTAAATATGTTTTTTGACTAGTATAAACTGAATAATTGGTTTAGTAATATATGCTATACATAATGCAATAAATAAAGTAAAGTTTTGGCCTTTATTTATAAAAAATAAATCTAAAACCCAAAGAATCAATAGTGAAATAAAAACAATATAATAACTTAGACTAGAACTATTTTTAATAATTTTTTGTCCCATTTCATCTTTTTGAACTTCACTTCTAGTTCTCCAAGTAAATATTTCTCCCCAAGCCACTAATAAGCCCAGGATTAAAAGATATTCTGTTGTCCCATATGAGTCACCGCTTTTAAAATAACTTAATAACGTAGTTCCGAAATATAAAGTGAAAATAATTAATAAAGTAAAACAAATAATGTCTTTTGCTTTCAATTTTTATTCTCCCCTTTCAATCTTCATTGGTAAAAATAAATCTTCCATCTTAATTTCCAATTGTTTAGAAATATCAAACGCTAACTGTAAACTTGGATCATATTTTTTATTTTCAATTGCGTTAATCGTTTGTCTACTTACATTACATAATTCTGCAAGCTTTCCTTGAGAAATTGCCTTTCTTTCTCTGTAAACTTTTATTCTGTTTTCCACTTTTATTTCACCACCAGATTTAATATCTGTCAAAAATGTTTTACAATTACATGATAAAGCAAGAGGGGGAACGTTGTCAAATATATTTTACATATTTACTATAGCAAAACAATTTAGATTAACTGAAGCATGTAGTTCAGTAATAATTTGAAAATGATGTATATTTTTATTCCGACCTAAAAGATCATTCAATTTATTATTTTTCAAATTCAAAATTCGTATTTATTTGATATTTAAAAGAATAAACATATATATTTTCAAATANAAGGGATAAAATTCCGTTNTAAGGAAAAAAATTCTAGACAAATCCCATAATATGTATTAAAATACTGATTGTTAGANTNTTTAAA
>NZ_QPEL01000174.1:0-2295 GCF_008368965.1 Bacillus sp. AY2-1
AGTAAGAAAACTCTTTATATGCTCCAAAAAAAATATAGCTTCTATAGTTACTTAATAATTACATGTTCTTCAGGTATCCAACTATTCTGCCCGATATCTACCGCATTTCCCACTCTACCCCACACTCGAAAAGATGTCGATCCATCTATATTTCCTTTATAATTCATACATTCAGGCTCTTCATAATAATTTACTCTGTAGCCGACAGGATATTTCGAAGTTGCATAAAACCATTTCACCTTAAAATGTTTTAAATATGCCCACTGCTTATCGTTCCCTAAACAAATCATATCTTGCTCACCGCCTCCCCAATAACCTGTTAAGATTAAATATGGAATTTTCTGAGTGAGTGCACCTGTAAATTGAGGATTCATGGGGTTCTCATATAAATTTATTCCGTATCCATCAGGATATTTCGAAACTGCAATACCAATGCCATTCGGTTGCTGTTTATACACTATGTTAGATTGATTTGCTTTGTTCGAATCTATAAACCAAGAAAGTGACTTATTTCCTACTAATCGATTCAGATCACATTTCCCAATCCCAGGAACATTCCCTGAATCCGTATATTGCCAAATATCACATGGATATGCTGGCTTATTCCCTCCATAACGAGGGATCCATACGAAATCAGCTTCAATATTACGTGCTCCAAATGATAAATACATGTGATGCCCTACATATAATCCTACTTTTTCCGCACCTAAACGGCGTAATTCATCAATAAATGCCTGTGTCCCGCCTTGCATATCTGCCATCGTTTGAACTTCTACGTCCGCCACCCAAAACTTAGCTGATTGATCACCACGATTCCAAAAATCTTGTGCCTCTTTCTTTGCATCAGCAATAGATATAAAACGGCAAAAAGCATAATTACCGAATGGGATACTATACTTTTTCATTTCACTAACATAATTTTGATACATAAAATCCACCGTATTAGAGCCATCTTGAACTCTAGCAATCACTAAATCTAGCTGAGATGCTGCAATATCCCAATTGATAGTTCCATTCCATTTTGAAATATCTACAATATAATCCATACATTCCAGCTCCTTTTTAATGTCTTATTCATAGCTTGTTTTATTGTAAGCCTTATCTCTCTAAAACTAGCTATCTATAATATAAATAAAAAGAATCGTTACTGTTTTTCAAAATATATTCTCTTTCAGAAATATTTCTATTAGCTTTAACATGTATGTCACAAAAAATATTATCATATTCGAAATATACCTTACTATTTGTTATGTAGTCTCATCCTATCAATTTAGGTATTGATCATTTTTACGGATATTAGAAAAAATCCTCTTATAGTATTAACTTAAAACTTCCAGTATCAATTCCCTTTCAGTTAATAAAAATCATTCCTCATTTTCTATATATTCTTAAATCAAAATTACTATCTTTCCATGAAATATGAGATTTAGAAAAATTTTAATTAATTGAAAATTATTCCTGTTAACCTACAATTGTCCAACCTGAACACTATTGGTGCATAAAAAAGACATTTTCTATTACTGAAAATGTCTTTTTATAGTCTAATAAAACAATTTTGGTGTTAAATCTTTATTTTGTAATTGTGTATTTTCACTGTTCATAACACAACTTGTAGAAAATAATATTGGGCTATCACAAACCTCATCATTCATTACATCACGAAATACATTGGCAGCAACACCTGTAAACGTTTGACATAAGTTAGAAATATCGTCATTGAAAAACTGAATGACTTCCGCAGTGAACACCGGAAAGACAACATTCGGTCCGCCAGGGAACTGAGGCTGTACCACAACTTGTTCAAAATAAGGATTGTTTTCTAGTGCTACTTGAAATAAATGAGCTATTTCAAATGCATCTAGTGGACAAGGAAATGGATTTACAATTTCATTCTCATTATTCGTTACAATAACTGTCACACTTACATTCCCAAATTGTACAAAAGATTTTAAAAACGTTGCTAACGCTCTCGCTTTTTCATTACTTAACGCATGCACTAAAATAATATAATTACCACCAACAGGAATAAGTGGCCCAACTGTAACAGTTGGATCAGCACCTATTGAATTTTTTAATTCATTAAAATATGTGATCCACGGTGGCGAAAGCTGAGCTTGTACATTTTCTTCCACTACTTTATACTACCTCCTTATACAATTCTTACTAACATGATATGTAACAAATTAAAAAATGTATTAGTTATATTAACTATTTTCGTGTTTATTGATTATATTAATTAAACATTTTATTTCGCATTCTCAATTTCCCTTTTACATCTTTAAGCACTTTTACTAC
>NZ_QPEL01000175.1:0-23719 GCF_008368965.1 Bacillus sp. AY2-1
ATATAAAACGTTTACAAAGATATATTTTTTAACAGAAAATTTTAATGAAATAGAAATATAAATATACAAAAAATATATTTGTGTGTATAATATGAATTATTAGAACATATATATATTTCTTTCTGTTTGAAAATGAAAGGGCTAACATTTTTTTGGAGGGTGGAAGTATGAAAAAAAAGATACCAGTTTTTGTAGTATCAACAGTAGCAATGAGCATGATATTAGGGGCATGTAGCTACCAAAAAGATGAACCGCAAGCAAACGCAAAAGGGGATAGCGGGAAAAGCGGTGCGAAGCAAGTTCTTAATTTAATTGAAACACAAGAAATTCCAACGATGGACCCAGCATTATCAGCTGACGCAGTTTCTTCAAAAGTAATGAACAACACGATGGAAGGTCTATACCGCCTTGGAAAAGATGATAAGTTAGTTCCAGGTGTAGCAAAAGAATTTAAAAAGTCAGAAGACGGTAAAAAATATACATTTAAATTACGTGAAGACGCGAAATGGTCAAACGGTGAGCCTTTAACGGCGAAAGATTTTGTATACGCATGGCAAAGAGCGATCAATCCAGACACAGCTGCGAAATCAGCATACATTATGTATGATATAAAAAATGCAGAGAAAATTAATAAAAAAGAGATGAGTCCTGATCAATTAGGTGTAAAAGCAATTGATGATTACACATTAGAAGTAGAATTAGACAATTCTATTCCATATCTTGTAGATTTAATGGTATATCCAATCTTTTATCCTGTAAATGAGAAATTTGTGAAAGAGCAAGGTGCGAAGTTTGGTTTGGAAGCGAACACAACGCTTTACAACGGACCATTTACATTAAGTGATTGGCAACATGAACGCAGTTTTAAAATGACAAAGAGCTCATCATATTGGGACAATAAAGAAGTGAAGCTTGAAGAAGTAAACTTTAATATTGTAAAAGATACATCTACGCCAATTAACTTATATGAAACAAATGCAATCGATCGAGCGACGTTATTAGCAGAGTTCATCGATAAATATAAAGGAAAACCAGATTTCAAAACAGTAGAAGAGACATCTGTATTTTTCCTACGCTTAAATCAAAAAGATCCAGCTTTAGCAAATAAAAATATTCGTAAAGCAATTTCCCTTGCTTTTGATCGTAAGCCGTTCGTTGATACATTATTAAATAACGGTTCTAAGCCAGCAACAGGATTAATTCCTGATAACTTCATTAAAGGTCCGGATAAAAAGGATTTCCGTGCTGAAAATGGTGATATTGTAAAACCAAATGTGAAAGAAGCAAAAAAATATTGGGAAGCTGGTACAAAAGAGCTTGGAAAAAATGAAATTGAATTAGAGTTATTAAATGAAGATGTTGAATTATCTAAGAAAACTGGTGAATATTTAAAAGGTGAACTGGAAAAGAATTTACCAGGCTTAACAGTGAAAATTAAACAACAACCATTCGCACAAAAGTTGAAATTAGAAGATGCGGGTGATTATGTCATGTCATTCTCTGGATGGGGGGCAGACTTCCCAGATCCGATCACATATCTTGATATGTTTGTAACAGATGGGTCACAAAATAAGATGAAGTACTCTAATCCGAAATACGATGAAATCATTATGAAAGCGAAAAAAGATGGAAGCGATGTAAATGCTCGCTGGAAAAACTTACTTGAGGCAGAAAAAATGTTACTTGATGACGCTGCGATTGTTCCAGTATACCAACGTGGTAGAGCATACTTACAAAGAGAAACAATTAAAGATATGTACAACCATAAATATGGCCCTGATGTGAGCTTCAAATGGGCATCCGTAGGGAAATAAAAAAAGCAGGCTAACCACCTGCTTTTTTTAATACGTGCGTTTCTTATAAATGCCTTTTCCGCCAACTTGATTCCAGCCGGATTGTACATCCAAACTTTTGTTAACAAACTTCATTTTTTCTTTTCCGCCAAAGAGCTTTTCGCCAATGCTATTTGTAATGACACCAATCAATGCTGTTATTCCGATGATGAGGGCAGCAACCGTAATAAAATCAACAAAAAAAGCAATCATTTGCAAACTCCCCCTTTGCCTGTCTGTATGTTTATTGTATGAGATAAAAAATAAAAAAGAAAGAAATGTCAGAAAAAAATTAATTTACTTTAGAAATCGTGTGGACAGGAGGGAGAATATTTGTTAAAATAAGAACAAATGTTCCTTTTCATTCTCATTTGTATAGTCTTACATTTCTTAATTGATTTATCAGGAAAAAGTAAGAAAACGTTCTTTTTTTCATAGGGAAGATTATAGATAAATAACTATATATTATATGAAAAATCTAGGGGGAATGAGTACTGAAAGGGTTGAAAGTTATTGTTCAAGTACAGATAAATTGAGCGTAATCATGTTACATAGCAGTGGAATACACGGAAGGGTTTTCTCAACTAGCAGGAAATTTACTGTATATTTCTTGCAAAATCTATTGTATAATGATTATAGAAGTTACTTATTAAAAGTAATTGTTGTTTATTATAAGTTGTTGCTTACATGAAATGCGATTTTTGTACTTTTCAATAAGACAAGTTATCGCGAAAAATTGCTGAAGTTAGAAATTAAAACTGTATTTAGTACAGAATTTGTACTCTTTAAGGAGAGTGAGCTTTGTATGGTAACATTATATAGTTCTCCAAGCTGTACGTCTTGTAGAAAGGCGAAATTATGGCTAGAGGAAAATCATATTCCCTATACAGAACGTAATATTTTCTCAGATCCATTAACAATTGAGGAAATTAAAGAGATTTTACGTATGACAGAAAGCGGAACGGATGAGATTATTTCTACTCGTTCGAAAGTTTTCCAAGAATTGAATGTAAACTTAGAATCTTTACCACTTCAAGATTTATATAAGATGATTCGTGACTATCCAGGGATTTTACGTCGTCCAATTATGATTGACGAGAAACGCCTTCAAGTTGGTTACAACGAAGACGAAATTCGCCGTTTCTTACCACGTACAGTAAGAACGTTCCAATTACGTGAAGCACAACGTCTTGTAAATTAATTATAATAATATGAAAACCTTCTACCTATTATATAGTAGAAGGTTTTTTTTAATGTTTCACATTGCGTAATCGAACTTGTTGTACGATAAAGCCGATGCATAAAATAGTGAAAATGAACAAATAAGGAATGCTTGCAGTGAAACTTGGGTTGTTATGAAAAAAGGTGGCAAGTCTGTCTTCATGTGTAACCATTTTTCCTGCAGTATAGGCAAGAATCGCTGCACCGCAATAAATGAGGAATGGAAATCGTTCCATAAGTATTAAAATAAGTTTGCTGCCCCAAATAATAATAGGGATAGAAATGAGTAAGCCAATTATGACGAGTAAAAATCTCCCGTGAGCTGCACCTGCAATGGCAATAACATTATCAAACCCCATAACGAGATCCGCGAAAACAATTGTCCGCACAGCTTGGAATAAAGTTGTTTTTCCTTGAATAGCAGAAAGATCGTTGTTATTATCAGTTAATAAATTGACTGCAATTAATGTAAGTAAAACCCCGCCAATCAGTTGTAGAAATGGAATGTCGAGTAAATAGACAGCTAATATAGTAAGGGCAATTCTTAGTACGATTGCTAAAAGAGTACCAATCAAAATAGCTTTATTTCGTTTCGATTCAGGTAAATTTCGGCTAGCTAGTGCGATGACAATTGCATTGTCACCACCTAATACAACATCGATACCGACAATCATTAGTACGGATGTTAAAAACTCTAAGTCCATTCGTCTGCCTCCATTTATGATGTTTTAATAAGCGAACTGTATGTATGTGATGAAGAAAGTTGTTGTTAAATAATCTCTTCCAATAGAAGTTTCACTTTATTAAAGTGTACGGGGGAATGTGGAAATGTATGTCCAAATTTTTTGTAAGTAAGAAATCGCTATAATAATATATTTATGTAGTTGATCGAGTAAAGATAGGCATATAACTATTTTTGTAAAATAAATCGATTTTATTTCCATTCTGGAGAATCTTATCATAAAATGAGAGTACAAGAATCTATTGATTTGTCATATGAGTGGGGAATCCCTTCATAACAATTCTAAGCAGGAAGGGAGAGTTGTATTTTGGATATTGAAAGAATTAATGATCATACGATGAAATTTTTTATTACGTACATTGATATAGAGGATAGAGGATTTAATCGTGAAGAAATTTGGTATGATCGCGAACGAAGTGAAGAGCTCTTTTGGGAGATGATGGACGAAGCTCGTGATCATGACGATTTCTTTATTGATGGGCCGTTATGGATTCAAGTGCAAGCAGTCGATAAAGGGATTGAAGTACTTGTCACGAAAGCAGAGCTTTCAAAGGACGGACAAAAGCTGGAACTACCGATAGGGGTAGACAAAATTATAGATATTCCTCTAGATGAAGGCATCGAATCATTATTCCAACAAGAGTTAGTCGAAGAGGTAGAAGAACAAACAGGAACAAACTTTAATGAAGATGGTACGTTTGGCTTTTTAATTAAATTTAATGATTTTGAAGATGTCATTTCATTAAGTCATCGTCTTATCTTTGAAGATATAAAAGATGAGCTGTATTCATTTGAGAACCGCTATTATGTATATGTGGAATTCGATGAAGTGCTACATGATGAAGAAGAAATCGATCGTATTTTAAGTATTATTTTAGAATATGGGGAAGAATCAACTTTAACAATTCATCGTGTAAGTGAGTATGGAAAACAAATTGTGAAAGAGCATGCGCTTGAAACGATTCGCAATAATTTTCCTGCTAAAACGTAGGCCGATTTCTGTAGTATGAAATCGGCTTTTTATATGAAGAATAGGAAAGCTTTCTTAGTTAGGAGGTAAGAGATGAAAAATACGTTAAAGCTGATTTTCTTTATCCTGCTATTGTTCGCATTATTTGTTTCGTTACGTATGTTTATTGATGTAGCATTTTATTCAGATGTGATTGGGATAAAAGATGTTTCGATTTTAGGTATTATTAGTATTTTATTTACAGTATCTGCGTTTTTAATTGGTTGCGTTATTTTCTTAGAAAATCGCCATCCATCTAAAACACTTACATGGTTAATTGTGTTAGGGATTTTTCCGGTATTTGGCTTCTTTGCTTATTTATTATTTGGACAAAATTTTCGGAGAAAAAGAATGTTTCAAAAGAAGGCGTTACTTGATGAACAGGCGTTTTTACAATATAAAGGGCATGAAGATTACGAAGAAAGAATTTTACGCAATCATAAGCATCAAGAGCTGTTATTTCGTTTAGCGGATCGCTTAGGCGCTTTAAATATTTCATTTCAAACTGAAACGAGGACATTAACAAATGGAGATGAAACGTTTCAGGCCATTTTAGATGGATTAAAACGAGCAAAACATCACATTCATATGGAATATTACATTGTGCGTGATGATAAATTAGGAACAGAAATTAAAGATATTTTAATACAAAAATCAAAAGAAGGCGTTGTTGTTCGTTTTTTATATGATGCGGTTGGAAGTTTTAAGTTATCAAAATCGTATATTGAAGAATTAAACGATGCAGGTGTTGAAATGATTCCGTTTTTTCCTGTGCGCTTTCCGATTTTAAACGATAAGATTAATTATCGAAATCATAGGAAAATTGTTGTGATTGATGGGAACGAAGGGTTTGTAGGCGGATTAAATATCGGTGATGAGTATTTAGGGAAAAGTAAATATTTTGGCTTTTGGCGAGACACGCATTTGTATTTACGTGGTGAAGCGGTTCAAAGTTTACAGCTTATTTTCCTTCAAGATTGGTTTTATATGACTGGAGAGGCTGTGCTAGCTCCTGAATATTTACAAGCAAAAGCAGTTGAGGGTGATCATTGGGGAGGCGTGCAGCTCGTTGCAGGCGGCCCTGATAATAAGTGGGAAACGATTAAGCATTTATATTTCGCAATGATCGCTTCTGCTCGGAAATCTATTTGGATTGCAACGCCGTATTTCATTCCGGATGATGATATTTTATCCGCATTAAAGGTAGCTGCGCTTGCTGGTATTGATGTTCGTTTGTTAATGCCGAGTAAGCCTGATAAGCGTACTGTCTTTTACGCATCGAGATCGTACTTCCCAGAGCTTTTAGATGCAGGGGTAAAGATATATGAGTATGAAAAAGGTTTTCTCCATAGTAAAGTTGTCATTGTCGATTCTGATTTAGCTTCAATTGGGACAGCTAATATGGATATGAGAAGTTTTCATTTGAATTTTGAAGTAAATGCCTTTTTATATGATACAGATAGCATTAAAAGACTTGTTCAAGACTTTAAAGATGATTTAGAAGAATCAAGTGAAATTCATGTCGATCATTTTCATAAAAGGCGTCTTCATAGACGAATTGTTGAATCAACGTACCGGTTATTATCCCCTTTATTATAAAAAGAGATGTCCGAAATTGGGACATCTCTTTTTTTAAAGGAATTTGTAATAAATTGTAGAATGTAAAGAGCTGAAAGGATGTGATTACGATATTTATAGCTAAAAGAGAAAACGGAGAAAAAATTCATTTACTCTACAATTGTAATGAAGAGCTTTTGCGCCGTATGCGTCAACAGGAACGATTCTTTTGTGTAGCTTGTGGAAAGGAAGTACAAATGAAATTAGGGAAACAAAAAAGTTGGCATTTTGCTCATAAAAAAGTGGATTCATGTCTTGCCTTTTATGAAGCGGAATCTATGTATCATAGGCACGGTAAAGAATTGTTATATAGATGGTTCGAACGTCAAAACTTTCATGTAGATATAGAGCATTATCTGCCCCAGATTCAGCAACGACCAGATATTTTTATAGAGAGAGCAGGGAGAAAAATTGCGATTGAATACCAATGCGCAAATCTTTCTATAGAGCAGCTGTACAAACGAACCTATTCGTATTGGCGAGCGGGTATACAGGTCATTTGGATCATTGGTGGAAATCAATTGAAAAAGCAATCTGCATATTGGATGAAATTTTCCTCACTTATGGCTTTCTCCTTACAATCTTATCCTCAACCATTTCTTATTTTCTTCTGTTCCAAACAAAAAGCATTTATGAAATGCGCGTTTCTCACTTCTTTTTCTACAAGCGTCTCTTTCTCACATACTATATATTTACCAACTGAAACTACTACTTTTGAACTACTCTTTTCCCCTGTTCCTTTCCAAAAAGAAATATTAGACCGAGAATGGAAGCAACGAAAGGACTATTTTCGAAAAAATGCTTTGCCTATTTGGAATTATAATTATAAGTCACTATTACGCCTCTTATATCAATTTAAATGTACCCCAGCGAGCTTTCCTTCTGAAATTGGTGTTCCACTCCCTTCTGGATTTGCTTTTCAAACAAACCCATTTATATGGCAAGCTTTTCTATATATGAAGTGTATAGGGGAGCTTGCAGTAGGAGAGTGTATTTCTCTTCAATATGTGTGTAGTTATGTAAAAAAGTATACGAAAAGGCGTATGCTCCCGTACTTTTCAAAGCATATATGGAAAGTAGCAGTTACTGAATATATGACATTCTTATGTTATACAGGTGTATTACGTAAAGTGGAGACTTATAAGTACCGGAAAATAAGGGGAATCGTTATGTTAAAAACAGAGGAGGAAGTTATGAAATATGATGAAACTTGTTTAGCGTATGCCTTATCTTTATTTGAGGCAAAGTACAACATGAGAGAAGGAAAAGGGGATATAATAAAGACTGATTGTGAAGGAATTACATAAGAAAAAAACGAATTGTACTTAAGTAGAGATAATTAAAGGAGGGCTTAAAGAATGTCTGAACAAAACAAAGCGAAAACATTACCAGATCGCAATGAGATTGAAGAAGCAAGTACGTGGCGATTAGAAGATATTTTCCAAACAGATGCAGAATGGGAAAAAGAATTCCAAGCTATTAAAGAGCTATTACCGAAGTTAACTGAATTTAAAGGGAAACTTGGTGACTCTGCGGACAATTTACTTGAGGCATTGCAATATGAAGACGAAATTTCAATGCGATTAGGTAAGCTATATACATATGCTCATATGCGTTACGATCAAGATACAACAAACTCTGTATATCAAGCATTAAATGATCGCGCAACAAATTTATATTCACAAGTATCTAGTAGCACAGCGTATATTGTACCTGAAATTTTGTCGGTTTCAGAAGATACACTGCAAACATTCTTGAAGGAAAATAGAGATTTAAGTGTATATGAACATGCATTAGAAGAAATTACACGTCAACGCCCGCACGTATTATCAGAAGCTGAGGAGGCTTTATTAGCGGAAGCATCTGAAGTAATGAGTTCATCAAGCAATACATTTGGTATGTTGAATAACGCGGATTTAAAATTCCCATCTATTAAAGGTGAAGACGGAGAAGAAATAGAAATTACACATGGTCGTTACATTCAGTTTTTAGAAAGTGATGATGGCCGTGTTCGCGAAGATGCATTTAAAGCTGTATATGAAACGTACGGGAAATTTAAAAATACATTCGCAAGTACGTTAAGCGGAGCAGTAAAACGTAATAATTTCAATGCGCGTGTTCGTAAATATGATTCTGCTCGCCAAGCTGCACTAAGCAATAATAATATTCCAGAAGCAGTATATGATCAACTTGTTGAAACGGTAAATGACAACTTACATTTATTACACCGTTACATCGATATTCGTAAGCGTGCATTAGGACTTGATGAGCTTCATATGTATGATTTATATACACCACTTGTACCAGAAGTGAAAATGAATGTGAAATACGAAGAAGCGCAAGACCTTTTATTAAAATCTTTAAACGTACTTGGTGATGAATATGTTGATATTTTGAAAGAAGCATATGAAAATCGCTGGGTAGATGTGTATGAGAATAAAGGAAAACGAAGCGGGGCATATTCATCTGGTGCATATGGAACAAATCCGTATATTTTAATGAACTGGCATGATAATGTAAATAATTTATTTACACTTGCTCATGAGTTTGGTCATTCGGTGCATAGTTACTATACAAGAAAAACACAACCACACGTATATGGTGATTATTCCATCTTCGTAGCAGAAGTGGCATCAACTTGTAATGAAGCGCTTCTAAATGATTATTTATTAAAAACGACAGAAGATAAGAAAGAGCGTCTATATTTATTAAATCATTATTTAGAAGGATTCCGTGGTACTGTATTCCGTCAAACGATGTTTGCAGAGTTTGAACATATTATTCATAAGAAAGTACAAGAAGGACATGCTGTTACGCCAGACATGCTAACGGAAATCTACTACGATTTAAATAAGAAATATTTCGGTGACGCTTTAGTAATCGACGAAGAGATTGGTTTAGAATGGTCTCGTATTCCGCACTTCTACTACAACTATTACGTATATCAATACGCAACAGGATTTAGTGCAGCGACAGCTCTATCTAAACAGATTTTAGAAGAAGGACAACCAGCAGTAGAACGTTATATTAACGAGTTCTTAAAAGCAGGAAGCTCTGATTATCCAATTGAAGTGCTGAAAAAAGCAGGAGTAGATATGGCATCTCCTGAACCAGTAAAAGAGGCACTACAAGTATTTGAAGAGAAATTAAATGAATTAGAAGCATTATTATTTGAAGAAAAGTAATGAAAAAAGACGAGAGATTGTATCCTCGTCTTTTTTGTTGAATAAATTCAATGTCGATATTTGTCGAAAAAATAAGGTGAATTTCTTTGTTTTTCTAACTGAAAGGATAGTTTTACAGCTGATTTTTGAAATTAAAACCCTTTGAATCTTTTTTTATGATTGAAATAAGAGAGAGTGATAACGATGATTCCAAATAAAAGAGGTAAGGCAATAATTTTAGGAAAAGCTTGTAGTAGAGAGAGGATGTACAAGAAAAAAGAAACGATGACAGCTAGAAAGAGAAGAGCAATATAAGATTTTTTCATAAATAACCCCCCTAAATGACCTTTTTTATAGCTTATTCAAAAATGAAAACGTTTAGAATGTGACAAAAGTGTGAATTTCGACAAAAGGGGTTGTCATCTGGCGTCGAATCTTGTAATATAATAAGCGTGAACGAATTCACATACAAACATATACCCCTTTGTTTGAACGTGAAAATTTCTCCCATCCCCTTTAATATTTTTATAAGCCGTAAAGAAAAAGACCTGGTGTTTACACCAGGTCTTTTTCTTTTGCTATCCATTTCCAATAACGTTCGCATTTTACTTCAATCATTTGTACTTTTCGTTTCAGTTGTAATTTTTTAAGTTCGCGCTCAATTTCTTGCTGCGGACAGTCATAAATAAATGCTACTTCTTTTGAAGATATAAATTGTGTTGCTTCTAGTAATGCTTCTAAAGGTGGTAATGGTTCTGGCTCAATTTCACATTTTACAAGTTCTTTCAATAATTGTACGTATACATCGTAGGAATAATTTCCAGCGATTTTAATACCTTCTTCATCTGAGTTCGCATGAAAAAAGACGAGGGAGGGTATTTCTGTAATATGCATCTCATTCGTGAATTTCAAGTCACATTGGAAAGCTTTTTTTGCACTAGCAGAATGTAGATCTTTTTTAAATTCTTCTACATCAATATTGCTATCTTTCGCACATGCAAGTAATAGTTCGCAGTCAGGGTTTGATACATTTTCAAGGAAAATGTATTCTTGGAGTTTTCGCAAAAACTTCGAACCTGCTTTTCGGCCTTGCAACTCCGCCGCCTTAATTGCCATCGAAACTAAATATGGTGTTGACGATGCTTCTTGCATATGTACCTTTCCATCACATGAAAAACCTTGTAAACTTGTTGTCTTTTCCCACACAAATCGAATATTAGCAGGTTTATTCCATTTGTGTGAGGAAGCGTTCGTTCCATCCACTTTTCCTGTTACGATATGACGAATAGAGAAGTATTTCCCGTATTCAAGCCATAGTTTAATAATAAAAGGCTCAATTTCCCAGCAATCTTTACAAAGTGGATCAATAAATAAATATGCTTCTACAGACTTATGCTCGCATGCGGAAGGAGATGGCATATTTATATGCTTTGCTTCCTGCTTATCCATTACACTTCACCTGTTTCGTTTGGAGTATTAACCATATGCTGAGCGGTTAATGCTAAACGTTCAAAAACAAACTCTCTTATATGACCATGCACTCCAGTATCATCCATTGCTTGCTCCATACATGATAGCCAAGCCTCTGCTCGTTTTGGAGTAATCTCAAACGGAAGATGGCGTGCCCTTAACATAGGATGACCATGTTCTTCAGTGTACAAATTAGGACCACCTAAATATTGTGTTAGAAATTGCTTCTGCTTCCTAGCGGTTTCTGTTAAATCTTCCGGGAAGATGGGAGATAAGTCAGGGTGTTTACTGACATAGGAATAAAATGTATCTACTAATATTGCAATGCATTGTTCACCGCCAATTGCTTCAAATGGTGTCATCGGTTGCTTGCTCATCCTTTATAAACTCCTTTTTCCATGAAATGTATATCTATTGTAGCAATGGAATGTTCGAGAGGGCAAATAAACAGCCTTCTCAAACATTCTTTGCTTATTCTACGGGTGTAAACTTTTTTAGTAAGATGTATCCACTAGTGAAACATATTCACTAGTGGAATTTTCACTTTAGCGTGCTTTGTTTTGTTTGGCAAGGAAAAAGCGTTTTACTTTGTTATTTGTATGACGAACAGGTATGTTATGTTGCGTTAATAAATGAATAAATGCAGCTTTTCCTGTTTCTTCATCTTGCACTTCAAATTCAATTTCATAATCATCGTGATTGTAATAGAAACTATGATCAAAGACAAGCGTTCCGCCTTTAAATAATGCTTCGGCTCTTTCAGTTGTTAAACTACCCATATAAGTTAAAGTGGAAACAGGAATTTGTAATTTGTGTAGTTGATCCATTACAGCCCCTGGAATGATTACGTTTGTTTCCATCATCATTCTTGCTTCGTCTTCTGTTACGACTTGATGCGTTTCTAACAAGCCGACTTCTGCAGGTTGTTTCAATGTTAATGTATAAGTTTCTCCTTTATGACGAATACGAAGTGCAGAGCCGGCTTCTTTTAACGAGAAGCCCGGTGTTTCAAAGTAGTGATTCACCTGTTTCGTAAATGCTTCAATAGAGAATGATTTACATAATGTATCGAATTCTTCTTCTGTAACAATATTTTTAAATTCAATTTCAATTTCTTGTGTCATTGTATGCGCGCTCCTTTTAAAAAATAATTCTTTACACATTATCGCTTTTTCATAAATTTGGTTCAATGTTTTATTTGTTTGCGTCCATGTTATGATACAATAATACTGTTAAGTAAGACAGGAAGTTGAGATGGAGGAGTTAGAGCATGCAAAATAAAATTCAAGTTAAGAGCGTAGAAAAGAGAGAGAATGCGCTTATTTTTTGTGCGGAAAATAATGAAATAGAGGTAAAGGAGTTAAGTGCGCGTAATCACGTACTTGTAGACTCAGACAATTTATCATTTTTATATATATTAGAAAACGAATCATCTTTCATTTATGTAAGTATTCCGCACACATGCTGGGAAGCAATGCATGAAGCGATGAATAACGATATAGTAATGTTCGTTCGTGTGAATGACGTTGAAATGGAATTAGAAAATTTAAAAGAAGAAGTAGAATATTTAGTTGAAAATATTGAAGGTAATGCAAATTACGGAGAAGAACTAGTAACTGCTGTAGAAAAAGTATTTCTATAAGCAAATGGATTGATTTTGGTGGTGGTTGAAATGAATCGAAATTGGGAAGAATTTTTAGCACCTTACCATCAAGCGGTGGCAGAGCTGAAAGTGAAACTAAAAGGAATGCGTACTCAATTTGCAATGTTGACAGAGCATTCTCCAATTGAGTTTGTAACAGGAAGGGTAAAGTCGGTTGCTAGTATTATTGATAAAGCGGAGAAGAGAAATGTACCGCTAGATCGGCTGAGAGAAGATATGCAAGACATCGCGGGCCTTCGAATGATGTGTCAATTTGTTGATGAGATTAAGCCTGTTGTAGAATATCTTCGAAAACGAAATGACTTTGAAATCGTGGAAGAACGTGATTATGTCACGCAAAAGAAAGATAGCGGCTATCGCTCTTATCACGTTGTCATTAGTTACCCCGTTCAAACGATTCAGGGAGAAAAAAAAGTATTGGTAGAAATCCAAATACGCACGTTAGCAATGAACTTTTGGGCAACAATTGAGCATTCTTTAAATTATAAATATAGTGGACGTTTTCCTGAAGATATTAAAATACGCTTGCAACGTGCAGCGGAAGCGGCGTTTTTATTAGATGAAGAAATGTCTTCTATTCGTCTTGAGATTCAAGAAGCGCAGAAGGCTTTTTCAAGAAAGCAAGAAACGAAAGATTCCGAATCATAAACTAAAGGGTGTTGGGCGATGAAATTTACAATTATGTCAAAGGGAGATCAATCATCAGATACACTGGCAAGCACGATGAAAGAGTACTTGTTAGATTTTGGATTTACAATGGATGAAAAAGAACCCGATATTGTAATTTCTGTTGGGGGAGATGGAACGCTTTTATATGCGTTTCATCGTTATTATAATCGATTGGATGAAACAGCATTTGTTGGTGTACATACAGGACATTTAGGTTTCTATGCAGATTGGTTACCGACAGAAGTAGAGAAATTAGTAATTGCGATTGCGAAAACACCATTCCAAGTGGTGGAATATCCGCTTTTAGAAGTGATTATTCGCTATGTGAATGGAAGTAAAGAGTCACAGTATTTGGCGATGAATGAGGCGACTGTAAAAAGTGCAGAAGGTACATTAGTAACAGAAGTAGAAATACGCGGAGAATATTTTGAAACATTCCGCGGGGACGGCCTTTGTATTTCTACTCCTTCAGGAAGTACTGCATATAATAAAGCGCTTGGCGGAGCAATTATTCACCCTTCTATTGAAGCGATTCAAATTGCAGAAATGGCATCCATTAACAATCGTGTGTTTCGTACTGTGGGATCGCCACTCGTATTGCCGAAGCACCATACATGTGTGTTAAAGCCAGCTGCAGGAATGAACTTACAAATTACAGTGGATCATTTAACGATGGTTCATCAAGATGTGAAATCAATCCAGTATCGCGTCGCAAACGAGAAAGTACGATTTGTTCGTTTCCGCCCGTTCCCGTTCTGGAAACGAGTTCGTGACTCGTTTGTTGCAGATAAATAGAAAGGGTTATAAATTTGAACAGATTTACATTGAAATGGGATATAGGACTGGCTGAAGAGAGTACTTTAGTTAGGGAATTTTTGAAAACGAAAGGTATTTCTAAAGCCGCTTTAACGGATATAAAGTTTCACGGCGGGGCAATTGAAGTAAATGGTCAACATGCGAGTGTTCGTCATCAGTTGCGCGCTAGTGAAGAATTACGCATCTTTTTTCCAGTGGAGGAAAGAAGTGAAGGGATGATTGCAGAAGATATCCCTTTATGCATTGTATATGAAGATGATGCGGTTCTTATCATTAATAAAGAGGCGAACATGTCAACGATTCCATCTAGGGAACATCCGACAGGGAGTGTTGCCAATGCGCTTTTATCTCATTATGATAAGCAGCATCTTGCAAGTACAGTACACATTGTAACACGGTTAGATCGTGATACTTCAGGGCTTATGCTTATTGCAAAAAATCGTTTCGTGCATCATCTTTTATCGAAGCAGCATCAACAAAAAGCTGTGAAACGAACGTATGAAGCAATTGTTCACGGTGAGATGGTAGAACGAGAAGGAATGATTGATGCACCAATTGGTCGGAAATCTGATAGCATTATTGAGCGAACGGTTTGTGAGGATGGACAAAGGGCAGTTACTCATTTTAAAGTAATTGATAGTACATATCATAAGACACATGTAGCGCTGGAGCTTGAGACAGGAAGAACGCATCAAATTCGTGTGCATATGGCTCATATAGGACATCCATTACTTGGTGATAACTTATATGGAGGAAGAAGGGATGAAATGAAACGGCAAGCACTTCATAGTAAATCTTTGACGTTTTATCATCCTATTTTAGAGAAAGAAATGTCTTTCACTATAAAGATTCCAAGCGATATGCAAGAGTTACTTAGGAATGCTTAAAAAGGGAACAAAATTCTTATGTTATAAAGAATTTTGTTCCCTTTTTTCTTAGCGGAATAATATTAAAATTTGGTTCTCACCCGTACGCTTTATAACGAAAAATCCACTTTCGGCTTTTGTAGCAATGCCATTGTCATTTGGACGACAATATCCATGCGTTTCGCAAGTGCCGTCATCACGTACTAACATTTGCCCAATTAATCCGACAGGAAGCCACTCGGCGCGATCTTTTCTTGCTACATATTTGCAAGCTGGATCCCATTCTGTATTTAAAAGAGGTTGTATTTCTTCTGATTCCGTCCATACATATTGGCGTTTTCCAAAGTTGTCTGTTTTATAGCGTTTTTGCCAACTTAAAGCCCCGCTATTTCCTATAAGTGCAGGGGTTGCACTAGATATTCCTAAAATGAACGAATCGTGTGAAGTAGCTATCCGAATTTTTTCTTCGCTACTAAATGTAACGAAATAACCGACATCAATAGGTTTATGACCTTCTGTTTCAAACATTTGTGCAAAATCCGTTCCGCTTGCATTGTAAGACGCGCCCTCAATATACATTTCTCCATTATGGGCAAGCCATTTAGCACCGATATTATGGTCGGTGTCGTTTGCACCATTTGCAATAAACCAGGAATAAGCTTCTTCTGCAGTGCCGAAGCGCCCCATAATATGGCTACCTGCAAAATGAGCTGTTGATGTATGATGACCTTCCGCATGAGAAGAGAAGCCGTTAGCGATAGTTGCGGTTCCTTCTGCGTGTGCTGCTTCGCCTAAAGCAGTCGTCTGTTTACCCTCCGCATGAGAATAAGCACCGCCTGCTGTCGTTTCACTTCCCTCACTATGCGAACTATGTCCAGTTGCTTTTGAGTTGGATCCTTCTGCATGAGAGAAAGAACCTTTTGCGTGTGTTAATAAGCCTTCCGCATGTGCTGCCATGCCCTCCGCATGAGAGTGAAGCCCCTCCGCATATGCATATCGGCCGCCCCTTTTAACTTTTGTATTTTCAGGTGTAGGTGTCTCAATTATGAGTGGTTTTTCAGTTTGTATATCATTCGATGAAGCTAATGCTTCTTTTATTTTTTTTACTTTGTTTATAATAGCAGCTGGAATTTCTGGTTCCACTTTTTTATTTATTGCTACAGAATTATTTTCTTCCGCGGTTTCTTCTGTTTGGTTAGAACGTAGTACCTGTTCATCTTGATTTGAGAGCTGTTTATTTTTTTGTTGCATCTTTATTTTTCTGCGATCGATTATGTGGTTCATCACAGCATTTTCTAAAGAGACATATGTTGGTTTTACTTTGCTTTTTTTTGATGACTCTTGTTCTTCTAGTTCTTCTATGGCTGCAGCCCGAATGCTACACCAGTTGTTAATTCCGTACATGGGCAGATATAAAGGGGGAAATTTTCTTTTTTGTTTAGAAGATTTTTTCTTCATTCTGTCACCTCCTGCGACATTATATGTAAAGCAATTAAAAAAAGATGCACTTTATTGCATCTTTTTTTAATTACTTTACCTAGTTTTATATGAGATCTGCCTAAATAATACGGTAATCTCTCGCTAAGTAAGGTAGTTATGAAATTGGACGGAACTTCTCAGTGACAAAAGGTAAAGAAGAAGGGACAGAGATAGTCTCCATTTCAGGATAACGTAATCCGGTTAATTTGCCACCAAATACAGCACCAGTATCAATATTGACTGTCTGATTGACGAATCGAGGTTCTTTTACTGGTGTATGTCCATATACAATCCAAGCTTGCCCCTTGTATTCTTGCGCCCAATCGCGACGGACAGGTGAGCCATCGGCATGCTTTTCTCCTGTAATATCACCATATAATACAAAGGTTTGTACTTTTTTATCTCGTCTTCCTATGTAATCTTGCCGAATCCCAGCGTGACATACGATTACTTTTTTTTCATCTAGTATGTGGTAGAGTGGTGATTGTTCATAAAGAGTGATAAACTTTTCTTTTATAATGTTTTGCTTATGAGAAGGAAGTGCCTCATATTCAGCGACAGTTGTTTCAAGTCCGTGAGCGATTGTTACATTACGTCCAAGGAAAAATCGATATAGTTTATTACAGTGATTTCCAGGAGCGTAATAAGCTTCTTTTTTATGTATGACAAGTTCCCATACAATTTCGATCATACGTAATGAATGAGGACCACGGTCTGTAATATCACCAACGAATGCAAGTTTACGTTGTTCAGGGTGGATCGGTAGACCGCTACTCCAGTTATACCCTAGCTTCTCTGTTAAATTTTGAAACTCTTGGAAGCATCCATGAATATCTCCTATAATGTCATATTTCATATTTAAACCTCCATCGTATTTTTCATTAGTATATCTAAAAAAGGATAGAGATAAAAATATAGCGTTTTTGTGTTGTTCATTTAAACATAAAGCTTTTCGTTCTTGAGCGAATATTTAAAATGAATCCAATCGCAATCATGTATGTAAGCAGTGAACTTCCTCCGTAGCTCATAAGAGGTAATGTTATCCCTGTAATGGGAAGTAATCCGATTGTCATCCCGATATTTTGGAATACTTGGAAAGTAAACATTCCGATTGTACCAGCGCAAATGTAACTACCGAAAGGGTCATTACTTTCTAAAGCGATATGAATCATTCGAAAAATGAGTAAGAAAAAAAGTGAAATAATGACACTTGCACCTAGAAATCCAAATTGTTCAGCGACATTAGTGAAAATAAAATCTGTATGTGGTTCTGGAAAATATACTTGTCCATTTTCCCACCCCTTTCCTTGCATTTCTCCGGATCCAGTCGCTAAGAATGCTTGTCTTAATTGATAGCCTTGCGCATCATATTTGTAAGGTGCCAACCATCCGTAGAAGCGATTTAATTGATATTCTTTTAAAATGTGTGCTTTAAAGAAATCTGTGTGAGTAAAAAAAATATATATTAATGTAGATCCAGCCACGAAAGTACCTGAAACTAATCCGAAAATAAAACGCCATCGTATGCCAGAAACTAGTATCATTGCTGCAAGCATCGCTGAAATGACCATTGTGTTTCCTAAATCTGGTTCTTTTGCAATAAGTAGTAGTGGTGGCAAGCTTGTCGCAAATATTTTTCCAAGTAATAAAAAATCGTCACGCATTGTTTGGGAAAAATATTTCTCATTATGATTTGCTATAATTCGTCCAATGACGATAATTAAAAACAATTTCATAATTTCAGAAGGCTGAAAATTTCCGATGCCTGGGAGCCTGTACCAAGCGGTAGCGCCTTTAATTGTAACGGCACCTGGTACTTGAAGTTCTAGTCCAATAAGTAGTACCATTGCAAAGCTATACAAATACCAAGCAATTTTTTGATAACGATCGAAATCGATAATCATAATAACACCAATGGCTATAAATCCAATGAAGTACCATTGGATTTGCTTGAGTACAAAATTGACGTTTTGTAAAAATGGCGGTAAGGAGGCTTGCGCACTTGCAATAGCACAACAACTAACAATCCCAATGGCAAATAAAATAAATAGTAATACGTAGTCTATTTGATATTGAGAATTTGAATCTTTCAATGTAGGTATTCCTTTCTACTGCTCTTTATAGTAATGGATTTTATAGTATGAGAAAGAATGTATGAACTATACGAATGATTCACATATAGTCCATACACTTTTGATTTTGCAGAGTAGTTTAATTGTTTAACTCTTTAATAATTATATCCAAACAATGGGCAAGACGTACATGTGCGTCAGGAAAAATATCTAGTTGATGAAGGTAGTATTTTAAGGAACTTTTACACCATTTGTAAGCACTAAGTAGAGCTGTTCTATAGTCTATAGTATTTTGTAAAAATCCATATTCTTTTGCTGTTATAACGAGGTGTGTGAAATCTTCGCAACCTTGAAGTAGTTTATTGTGTATTTGTTGTCCAGCATGGTAGCGAAATTGACTTAAAGGCTCAGAAATGTATATTGCATTTCCTTTAGAAAGTAAAGAAATCCATGAGGCCATATCAACACTACAAGAATATTGTCGCTCTTTAAGGGTGCCAAAAGGTTCAGTGAGCAAGTTCTTTCGAAACAAAGTAGTTGTAGGTTCGCCGATAATGTTGTGGCCGGCCTTTAGCATCCAGTCGCCTAAAAATATTCCGTTTAATGGGGTATCTTCGCTATATAACTTTTGTGTTGGATGGGCATCGCCGATTAGATTTCCATGATCATCAATACGTACTCGATAAGAAGTAACAAGAGCAAGATCTTTATTGGAATCTTGCTCAAAATAGGCCATCATTTTTTGTATTTTATGCTTATAAAACACGTCATCGTCCATTAAAAAATTTATATACTCACCATTTGATTTTTCTATGAGCATAAGGTCATTGTGAAATTGTCCTAGAGTAGAGATATTTCGAATGTATGTTATATTTTTATAATTTGGTAAGTATTGTTCATGGATTAGAGTTGCTGTTTCATCATTTGTACTATCATCTCCGATGATGATTTCAATATTTGAATAAGTTTGTGCCAATGCACTTTCTAGAGCGATTTTGAAATAATGGGGTCGATTATAAGTGGGAATAAGGATAGAAACGAGAGGTAGATTTTTTTCACTCGCCATACATAACTTCCTTTCAGAAGCTTTTTTTTGTAAGAACAATATCTTGGTAACTTGTATATTCTGGTCTGCCGCACCATAAACCATAATGTGGCTTATTGATTATTTCTAGACCATACTTATTCAATAGATTGCAAATATCTGTCTCAGGATAAGCAACTGCAAAATTGGGAATATCTTTATTTACAACGTAGCAATTTTCAATTCGATGATAAAAACCTAATGTACTTTGTCCTGCATTTAAATAATAGGACGATTCAGGATTTATTAGAAAGAATGTAATGAAACATCTCCCGTCTTTTTTTAATACACGTACAATTTCAGATACGTAATGTTCTAATTCTTTTGGAAGAAGATGTGTAAATACAGAAGTTAAAAAGATAAAATCGAATGTTTCGTCTTCATAGGGAAAACGATATTGAGAGGCATCTTCTTTTCCTTCTGGATTATAGAATTGATTGTATATATCAACATGTTCAAAGTGAAAATTATTACGCATAGTTAAAATGTTATTTTGACACCAAGTAATTCCATCTTTAAACAAATCAAATCCATAATATGCTCCATCATCATTTAAGTAATTCATTAATGGTACAGCCATTCGGCCGACGCCGCAGCCTACATCTAATACTTTTTCATTTGATTTTAAAGCGCCAATTTGAATAAAATGCTTTAGGAACTCTTTTCCAACCTTTTTGAAGTCGCCACCTACATATTGGACGAGTTCAGGAGGGGGGAGTAAAGTCATTTCTTTGTTAAGTTCGCTCATGAGTATACCCCTTTCTTGTTTGAGAATATGCAGTCACTCTATTAATAAAATTTTCAATTTGTAGTGAGAGAACAAAGGAAAACAATTGTTATATGTAAGGAGATTCCACAAAAGAAATATTTAATTGGATTAGAAGTGAGAGAAGAATGAGTGAAAATGGAATCTCCTATAGATTAAATCTTGTTTATTCTTTTCTCCAATAAACGCCAAATACATCAATTTTAGTAATAGGGGCTTTTAAATTTCGTTGCTTTCTAAAGTCTGTCACAGCCTCAGCGCATGGCGGTAGCCCGTAGTCATCGATAATTATATAGCCACCTTTAGAAACTTTATCATATAAGTTCATGAGACCATCCATGGTGGATTCGTACATATCACCATCAAGCCGTGCAATTGCTATTTTTTCAATTGGTGCTGTTGGTAAAGTATCTTTAAACCAACCTTTTAAAAATTTCACTTGATCATTTAGTAAATCATATTTTTTAAAATTCTCTTGTACTTGTTCTAAAGAGACGCGTAAGTAATCGAATGTGTGTAAATAATCACCGTAATCTTTTGGATATTGTTCTAGATTCGGTGCTGGCAAACCTTCAAATGAATCTGCGACCCACACAGTACGATTCGTAATGTTGTTTGCTTGTAAAAAACCATTCATAAAAATGCATGATCCTCCGCGCCATACACCTGTTTCAATAAAATCTCCCTCTATATTTTCACGAACAACGGTTTCCATTGCCTCTTGTAATTGGTTCATACGTTCTCGACCAATCATGCTATGTGCTGCTCTTGGCCAATCCATTCCATCATGACGTTCACTTTTTGAAACATTTGGTTTTACAATTTTTAAGTTATGGTTTTCGGCATATTGCTTAATGAATAAAGGGAGGGGGACTGTAACGGGTTCGAATTCTAGTTCTTTCGAAATATGTAGAGATGCGGGTAAGTATGCCTCATATTCCAACCATATTTCAAATAAAATTGTTTTCTTTAGCAATTCGAGATAAAGCTGAACAGCAGATTTACTTTCCATATTTGTGCCTCCTGCAAAATGTCATACAACAATATGATTATGTAGCTAACGAATGTTTCATGATTGAATTTGAAATTGAAAAAGCAGTAAAACTGATATCAGTTTTACTGCTAAGTAAAAAATTAAGCAACTTTTTCAATAATAATGGATGCACTCGTACCAAGAGCTAATGATAGCCCAAGTCCTGTAACAATTACTTCAACCAATGATGGAGTTGTCGTAATTTGCGTAATTGCTTGAATAACGATAGGTGCTCCAAGTGAGATTAAACTTGATCCAGTACCTGGTACAGGTACTCCATTCACTTGGATTGTAAGACCTCCTAATAAGCTTACTGTTGCAGTATTAGCGATAACAGTAATTTTATAGAATCCAGTTTCACTAATTACGAAAGTATCAGCATCTAATTGAGAAATTGCTGTACCAAACTGAGATCCAACAGTATTAAATGGTACTGGATCATTAATTCCTAGATCTAAAGAAATCCCACCGGAGTTAAATGCATATAATCCTGCTGGAAGTCCTAATCCGGATGGTCCAGTCGGTCCAGTAGCCCCCGTAGGTCCAGTAGCTCCCGTAGGTCCGGTAGCCCCAGTGTCACCAGTAGGCCCGGTAGGTCCAGTAGCCCCAGTGTCACCAGTAGGCCCCGTAGGTCCGGTAGGCCCCGTAGGTACAGTAGGCCCGGTAGGTCCGGTAGGTCCAGTAGGCCCGGTAGGCCCAGTTGGAAGGGTAAACGGTGGTATCGGTGGTAATGTTGGTCCTACAAGATTAGGGTCAAATGCACTAGCTGATAAAGATTCATCGGGATTTAATCCATTTGAATAATTATTATTTGACATAAATTCACCTCCATAAAGCGTTCATTATATAGTAGATGCAAAACCGAAAGAAAATGACACGGACATTTGAATTATTGAAAAGAAATCTTAAACTACTTGAACAATTAAAAAAAATGGAAAGTTTAGTATATGTATAACATATGATTGATTTGGAAGAGGGTGATTATGTTGAACAAGCAAGGAATTACAATTAGTTTATGTATGATTGTTCGAGATGAGGAGGAGACAATAGCCCGTTGTTTAGAGACAGTTGAGAAAATTGTGGATGAAATTATAGTAGTGGATACAGGTTCCGTCGATCGAACGAAAGAAATCGTAGAGAAATACACTTCTAACATATATGATTTCCAGTGGATTGATGATTTTGCGGCAGCAAGAAATTTTTCTTTTTCAAAAGCGACGCAAGAGTATATATTGTGGCTAGATGCAGATGACGTATTATTAGAAGATGCCCAAGAAGCATTGAAACTCTTAAAAATAGAATTAGATCCTAAATTTGATGCTGTTTCGATGCCTTATCATCTTGCGATGGATTCTAACGGGAAACCTTTATATTGTACAAAAAGAAATCGACTTGTAAAGCGTGAAAAACAATTTCAATGGTTTGGAAAGGTTCATGAGTATTTAGCTATTGCTGGTGAGACTTTTAGTAGTAAAGTTGCTATTACACATAAAAAAGAAAAAAAAGTAACAAATCGTAATTTGAAAATTTTTCAAAATACTGTAGCAGCAGGGGAAGAATTGAGTTCGAGGGATTTATTTTATTACGCAAATGAATCTATGGATAACCAAAAATATGATGATGCAGTTCTTCTTTATGAAACATTTCTTAATCAAGACGAAGGATGGTATGAAGAGAAAATTTATGCATGTGGTAAGTTAGGAGATTGCTATGCGAAGCTCGGAATGTGGGAGAAGGCAATCGAATCTTGTGTGAAGTCGTTTCGGTATGACGTCCCTAGAGGAGAGAATTGTACAAGAATAGGATATATATATATGGAACAAGAAAAATATAATGAAGCGATATTTTGGTTTAAACTTGCAACGGAAGTACCAATGGCAACGGAAAGTCCTTTTCATAGTCCAGCTAGCTACACATGGCTACCCTATTTACAAATGTGTATTTGTTATAGCAGGTTAGGGGAGCAGGATAAAGCGTATTATTACAATGAATTAGCAGCTTCTTATGTTCCGAATAATGCTGCAATTGAATATAACCGTAAATATTTTCGGGGAGTTTTTGATAAACCATATAAAGCGTAATAGGTTTCGTTTTTTAGAAATGATTTATCGTTATTCTAACTCTAATAGATTGGTTATATATTAGAGTATCAGTAACGAAACCAATATAGATAAAAAATTTTATAAAGCTATTTGCGGGCTAATAATCAGTGGGGG
>NZ_QPEL01000176.1:0-11393 GCF_008368965.1 Bacillus sp. AY2-1
CGAATATACTCATAATAAAACATCCGAAAATTATCAAAAGATAATATGAGTCTTTATACGTTCTATCAGGTGAACTTAGAAACTGTGATTGAAGATTTATGAAATTTTCTTTTCTTAAAACGGATCAATTACGTATTAATTTTTAAATTATTTTATCGGATACATATAGTATGTATCACCACCAAATGTATAAATCTTGCGTATGTAAATAAGAAAAGAATAAAGAAAACAAAAGAAGAACTTGTAAGAATTTCTACAAGTTCTTTTTTGGATAATGTAAAAAGGTGAAACAGACAATCTCATTATTTGTAATAGTGAAATTATCTTACTTATGGTTTTGTTTTATAGAAGATGTACTATTATATTTGAAGATTTGTTCTAAATGTTGATTAAAGGAAAATTAAAGACTGGTAGGGGAGAAGTGCATAAAAGAGAAAGCCTTCTTTACTTATTCTGAAAAGATAATTCAAAAAGCGATTTGTGTATAGAATAAGCAATGCATGAATTCATCGACATTGGTGATAATAAATAAGAGAATCATAAGCATGAACTTTAGTGGAATAGCTACAAGAAGGGGATAATTATAAAATTGTTAAAGCTCAGTATAATTCTATAATAGTAGATATAATTATTGGAATTTTCAACTTAGTTACTTTTCGGGTAGGGTAAGTAGAAGAAAATAGGAAGTTTTTCTTTGAAGAAAGCTCTTTTGACAGGAATAGATTTTTTCATAACTAGAACAAATAAATTAATAATCGCATATACTGTATTGTCGTTAAAGCAAGACAGTATTTTCTCATAACAAGGGAATCACTAGAAAAATATGTGATTCCTTTATTCTTCAGTATAATGTCAATAGTTGATTTGAAATAATCGAAGAAATAAAATCTTTGTTAATGGACAATCACATCATTTTAGGTATAGTAGGTTTATAATTTAGACTATAAAATTAATGTGTCTTTTATTATTTTAACCAAGAAGACTCCCTCCATAAGGAACTCACAGCAAGTATGAGTAAGTGGGAGTAGTTCAAAGCATGCAATATTGTTTGATTTGGCTAATACATAGATTTATCATCTCAGAACTGGTGTAAGAATTATAATGTTTATACCATTCTATTGTATTTTCTAAAGTCTGTTGTAGGGACCATTTTGGTTGCCAATCAAGATTGAATTTTGCTTTGCTAATGTCAAGATTTAGTAAATTTGCTTCATGAAAATTTATTGCGCCTATATTTTCTGCAGTCCAATCCCCACAGCCCCAAATATCTAGTAAACTTGTCACTAATTTTTCTACTGGAACAATATTGCTTAAGGATGGCCCGAAGTTCCATGCTCCTGAATAAAGGATACCATTATTTATAATTTTTTCTGTAAGGAGTAAATACCCGCTTAAGGGTTCTAGTACATGTTGCCAGGGTCTAATAGCAGTAGGGTTTCTAATAATAATCTTTTTGTTTGATTCTAATGCTCGTATACAATCAGGAATAATTCTATCTATTGACCAATCACCACCACCAATTACATTACCAGCTCGAACGCTTGCAATTATTTTCTTGTGGTGAGAAAAGTTTTCTTCTGAAAAGTAAGAATTTCGATAGGAAGAAATTAAAAGTTCGCAGCATCCTTTGCTTGAGCTATATATGTCATGGCCACCCATAGGATCAATTTCACGATAACCCCAAGGCCATTCTTTATTTTCATAGCACTTGTCACTTGTCACCATAATTCCTATTTTAGCTGATTCATGTAATCGAATTGCCTCTAGTACATTCATAGTTCCTACAACGTTTACCTCGTATGTTTCTCTAGGATATTCATATGAATACTTAACTAGAGGTTGGGCAGCTAAATGGAATACAATTTCAGGTTTATAATCTGTAAAAACCTTATTTAATTTATTAAAATCCCTAATGTCTCCACGAATATCAATTATATTGTTTTGAAGGTTAGTAATGTTAAAGTTATCATTTTTATTTTTAGGATCCAATGAATATCCGATTACAGTAGCACCTAATTCATTCAACCATAGGGATAACCAAGAACCTTTAAAACCAGTATGTCCAGTAATTAAAATTGTCTTTCCGTAAAAAGCATTATTAAAGTTTTGATTTAACAATTAGTCCACCTCCTTTAGTACCCTATTTTTAGGGGATTAGGTATAAATGTTTATTATTTTTATACCAATTAACAGTTTTTATAATTCCTTCTTCAATATTAATTCTAGGTTCCCAGGAAAGAGAGTTTTTTATTTTTTGCACATCTGCTTCAGGAACCCATCTTTCATTCGTTCTAGATGGAATTGCACCGTAATTTGGTCTGGAATTGGTTTTCAAATGTTTGAATAATAATTCTACATAATGTTTCAAGGGGTAAATAGTGCCACTCCCAATATTAAAGATTTCATTTTGTACAGTAGTATTCTCTACTGCTAGGATACAGGCATCTATTATATTTTCTATATAACAATAATCTCTTAATTGATTACAGAAAGTTAAATTTACATCTTTGTTTTGTAATACTTGCAAGATTATATAGCTAAAAATTTTATGTGGCTCCTCGCTTTCTCCGAATATGCCAAAAGGTCTTAATGTTATAAGATTAATGCTGTTTTCGCTAGCAATTTGATGGGCGAGTATAGTAGCAGCAGCTTTGGTACTTCCGTAGATATCCACAGGAGTTAGTAACATATTTTCATGAATAGGTTCCATCTTGTTACCGTATTCAGAACTACTCCCAAAATTGATAATTTTTTTACAATTCACCAATTTTGCTGCTTGAATAATGTTACATGTCCCTATAATATTTGTTTCTATAGCATGCATGTAATCTGTATGGGCAGAATTTACACCATAGGCTGCCAGGTGAAAGATATAATCCGGATTAACTTTCTTTATTGCATCCTGTACTTGTTTTCTATCTCGTATATCTATTTCATAGGTTTCAATATTTTTTATAATATCCTTTAGTCTCCAAAAATTTGATGGTGTTCTTATGAAAAGAACAATTCGTGCTTGTAAATTTAAAAGTCTTCGTGCCAAGTGAGAACCAATAAAACCGTATCCACCAGTAATAAGGAAAGTTTTATTTTTAAATGAAGTAATCATAGTGAAAATCTATCCTTTATTAAGATTTATTTTTAAATAAGGAGAGTATCAGTCTTAATTGTAATGAGGGGAGGAGTATTTAAAATAATTTTTTATTGTCGTTGTATCAATTTGGTCAGCAAATAAAGAGGAGGGGGATTTTTGAAAAGTATTATGAAGGGTATGACATGTCTTGTTCAATTGTTCAATATAAGGAATGTATATATAATCTAAAACTTCTGGAGGTAATTCTAAAGTTTCTTGTTTCCATAAATCGAACTCATTTGGATTAATAATTTGCATACTTCCAAAATGAAAAGCTATTAATTCATCTTGATCAATAAAAACTTTTTTATCTGTTTTTGATATAGAACTGCTATTTAAAATGACATTCCAAGGTGCTGCATCAATACCTTTATGAGTCATGATTTTAATATTAGAAAAGATGTTAGGAATGTGATTTAAATATTTTTGGTCACCCCATCTATTCATTTCAACATCATAATGATTATTGCAATATTCTAGGCATTTATCTTTCCACCATGTTAAAATTTCTTTGCTATTTTGATCGTTTTTGAAGCCTACTAAACCAGCTTGGTATATACCGTGTATGTTTTCAATTTCAGTAGAGCTTCTTTGAGGGCAAAGGAATACAGAGTATTTCCACCATTCATCAAGAATGATATTAGGTGCTGTAAAGAAATACATATCAGCATCACAATATATAATGTGATCAACTTCCGGATAAAGACTAAGGACATGTAGACATAGGGGCGCTTTTAATGTCCAACAATATTCTTGTAAACTTCTATCATTTTTTATACTGAGGAGTTCATGATTTTCAATATCTTTTACTGGAATTAGTATGGCGTGCTTTAATTTTAATGTCTCTAATATTTGATAAGTTAAATCATCCATACAACAAATCCATACAGTAAATTTAGCGTTGAAATTTTCTAAGGAATAATAAGAGGTCAATCCTTGAATTAATCGTTCTTTACTTATAATCATGGAAAAGTTCATAAAATGATTGGATTGATTCATTTTTCTTCTTAATTGTGAATCTTTATATAAGGTTTGAGCTTTATTTATATCTTTTTTACTTAAAAATTGTTTAGTATCTTTATTGAATTTATTTTTTAATTGATTTAAAACAAATTGAATTCTCTCTAAATACGGAGTGTAAATATGGTTTAATATATTATTGGGTATTGAAATTGCTCCTAAAGACCAAAGATCAAAATCATTTTCATTAAAGATAGTAATACATGCAAAATGGTAAACAACTAGTTTGTCGTTTTCAATAAATACATCGTTTTTAGTCTTGTCAATTTTATAATCGTTATTATATATACAGTTCCAAGGCGCAGCATTTATACCTAAGTTATTTGAAATTTTTACTTTTGGAAAATATATAGGGATATAATCTAAATACTTTTGGTCTCCAAATTTCCCCTCCTCAGCCTCGGCACTGCACCAATCTAGACATTTATTTTTCCACCATCTTACACTTTTTAGTCCATAGAGATCATTCTTAAATCCAATTAGCCCAGCCTGATATTTTCCATACATTTTTTCTACCCAATCACGATCTCTTTGGGGGGTAAGGAAAATAGAGTATTCACCCCATTCCTCAAAAATAATATTAGGATCAGAGAAAAAGCATAAATCACCATCACAATATAGAATAGATGGTAAATCATAATTGACCAATAAATATTCTATCAAGACAGATTTTAAAGTCCAACAATATTCATTTACTTTTCTTTTTCTTTTAATTGCTTTTAGTTCACTATCTTCTAATTCTTCAACTTGTAAAAGGTTTACATTAATTAAATTCATTTCTTTTAATAGTGAATATGCAAAAGGGTCTATACAACAAATCCACAATGTGAATTTTTCTGAGTACTGCATTAATGATTGCTGTAAAGCAATGATTTTCAAGACATATTCATTACCTACAATGACACAGAAATGATTATTTAGATCATGTTGTTGATTATAGAATTGGGGATTCATTCTTTTTTGAGTATTTTTTTTGGAGAGATTTGAAGCTTTAATTCCTGTTGAAAGCGGGTTAACTATTTTCTCATTAGAGGGGATATACAATCGAGGTAAACTTATTTTTTTATCATTAGAGTTCAATGTTTATTCAGTCCTCTCCACTAAAATTTATTAGGATTCCAACTTTCATCTACAGTTTTTAAATCTTTAGGTGTATCGACACTAGCCCAAAAGTCATTGTGTTCATAGACTGCGAGCTCATTGTCTTTTATTAAATTGCGAAGAGGATCTTCTTCTAGAACACAATCATCACTATCACCTAAATAATCGAATATTTCTTTGTTAAATACAAAAAAACCGCCATTAATTACTTCATCAAGTAATGGTTTTTCTTTAAAATCAATAGCAATTCCATTTTCGACCGTCAATAGGCCATATTGACTATTTTTTTTAATTCCAGTTAATGTAGCAATTTTTCCTTTTTCTTTATGGAATGCTATTAGTTGATCAATATCTATATTTGCTAATCCATCGCCATAAGTTAATAAAAAGGTTTCATCCTGTACAAAGGGTTCAAGTTTTTTTAGCCTTGCCCCGGTCATTGTATCAATTCCTGTATTTATAAAGTGTATATTCCAATTTTCTAATTCCTGAAGTAGCGTATATTGATTGGTTTTAAAATTCAAACTAAAGTCATTCTCTTTCCAGCTAAAGTCCATAAAATATTCTTTAATTTTCTCACCTTTATATCCTAGGGGCAAAATGAAATCAGAATGTCCATATTTTCTATACCAATTCATTATATGCAAGAGGAGAGGCTTTCCTTGAACTCGAACTAATGGTTTGGGAATGTCCTCTAAAATTCCTTGCATCCGAAGCCCTTTTCCGCCACACAAAATTATGACTTTCATAAATTTCTTTCCTTCCTCTCTATATATTTTACTAATTTAAACTATGTAGTTTGTTTGATAAATGTATACACGGTTGTACCATAATGACAATCAACTAAAAAATATATGTTAGATTTATAATTCAAATGCTGATTAAACGTGAAGAATACGCACTGTAGTTTATTCTCAATCTTATGTAAATTAGGTTATTCTAAAATCAATGCTTTATTTAATACTAATGAAAGAAATTACTTGTTTGTAAGATAAAAGAAGGGGAGGGGAATCAAGGGAATTAAAGAAGCTTATAATGAAAAATCTAAGAAGGAAATTAACTATTTAAAGGAAGAGTGAACAAATATTACATTGTAGATTTTACAAATTTAAAAAAGAGCACCGTATAAAGGTGCTCTAGTGATGGAATCAATTTTGTAAAGAACCATTTATTCAATAAAGAAGGACTTATGAGTTATTATATGAACGGTTTATTAATTAAGTGTGTATCAATTAGATGGGAATTTTATTTCTCTACACCTATTTTAATTTACTGGAAAAATCATGTTAAAAGTAAGAAGAAAAGTATTAAGTTAATGTTATTTTATTTAAAATATAATTCCAATCGGAATCATCACCTTCCCATCTATCCTGATAACGTGGGAGTTCAATTGAACAAACCCTCGATATTCCCCAATTTTGTTCAACGATATTAGATATATCCTCCTTAAAATTGACAATAAGAATATTAAAAACTTTATTTGTAATTTCGGATAATACGTTTTTTAATTCAACCGCTTCATCTCGATTTCCCCAAATCCTAATGAATAAAATTGATTCACTACTATTTATTTTTTCAAGGAATCGATTAATTCTAGTGTCTAATTTAGCTTTAAAAGAAGGATAGGTTGATTTCCAATCCTTTTCTGAGTCAATAGGAAAGTCATGCATTGAAAAACAATTATAATAAGTGTCCTTTATACAATAGGTAATTCGTTCTGCCCATTTAGTTTGATTATCAAATTCTGATTCAATAAGACCGTAACTTTCTGAACCTTCTATGACCATATTTTCCAACTTCATAAATTTTTCAAATCGATTTTGAAGTAATCTGTTTACATCTGAAAGTGATGGATAATAAAACCAATCTAAAGGTCCAGAAAATGTTCTTAAATGGTGCCTTTTGATTTGGTTAGTGACTTGACACAAGCCTCCTAAACTTACAATTACGCCATAGGATTTTTGTATATCATCTAGGTTCATCCTCATCATCCTTTTTAAAAGTAATTTAAATTATCTATTCAGTATATGATGCAATAACATATTGATGTGGACATATATATCAAAGTACATAGAGCTAAGACATTGGTATAAATTTGAAAAGTCAAAATCCCTAAGTTAAGGGGTTATATCTTTAATGTTATATCATTGAGGTGCTATTGGGATGAAAGTTGGTAGGGATTATACTCTCCAGTAACTTAAATTAGAAACCAGTTCTTGATTACTACAGTAAAATTGTTGTGCCTTTAAAAGAATCCTTAGATAAAAAAGAAAAATCTATTGGTTAGCATTTAACCAGTAGATTTTTCTTTGAGTTATTATCTTTTACATAATAATTATAGAAGATGGAAAATTCCACTTAGAAATAATTTTAAGCAGAAGAATAGACTAGTCTAATTTCTAATGGTTCCAGTATCTTTTATTTTGACGTGTGTCTTTACATTTATTTTAGCCTCTGCTAACGCTTGCAACCAATTTCCTTTTACTTTTTTCCACTCTTTATATTGAAATGCTCTAGCATATTGGGATAATCCGATTGGATCAATTTTATTCTGCTGTATTTCATATAACATATTTTGTAAATTATTATTAATTTCTTTTTGAATAGCACTTTTTAAATTATTTATATTTTTTTTATTATCATAGTGCCCTTTAATTGAATTCGGATTGGTTTTTTCTATTAAAGCTACATTAGCGTAAATATCGAGATTAAATACAAACTTTCCGTTTTGAAAATTAACAACTACCTTCCTTGTCGCGTTCTGTACGAATATAGAAGTGTTTGTTTTTTTGTTGGACTTTTTAGGAGGAAGCGCAAGGTGTAGTATCATTCGCCCGCTACTTTTTTGCTTATTTATAAGATTGAAAAATTTAACATCTTTTTTAGGGATATGAGTTAAATATTTCCCTTTTCGATTTAAAAATGCAATTCCTACTGTATCGATTTCATTCTTTGTTTTTTTGATAATTGGAACAGTTTGCGTCATTCCTTCTTCATTTTGTTCTCTCATTAATTGTTGAATTGTAGAAGAGACGGATTGGTTATTTTGAATTGACGATTCGATTACACCATTTATATAAGATGAAAGTGATGGTTTACTAGGCTTATGAATTGTAAAAATTTGTTCTGCAGGTCCATCTACAAGTACTACTTTAGCATTAATGGTAGCGTAAGGGTCACGGTAAGAAGAATCAAGCTCCTGCAACCAATTTGCTTCTTGCGCTAATTTTTTTCCAATTAAAATGATTTCAGCTTTGGAAGCTGTCATAAAGCCCGTTAACTTCGTATCTATCTTACTGAATCCAGTATATACAGTTGATGCTTGTGTCCAATGTTCTATAGTACTTTTTTGCTGTTTATGATGAAAGAGTGGTATGCTTGTTCCAACTTTTATGTCTCCATTAGGGGTTCTATCCAAGCCAATTAACAGGATTAATGAAACCTTCTCAAGAGGAATTCTCTGACTACAACCAATTATATATACACAACAAATTACAATCCATATCCATTTTCGAATCAAAGTTGTTTCCTCCTAGTAATCCAAGTAAAAAGAATACTGTAAGCGAAAAATAAGATTGGTAATAGAATAAAGAAAACGACATTTAAGATATCCATAAGAGAATATATAAACAAATATTGATCCACATCGGGATTTAGGAAAATAAATAGGCCAACTATAAATAACATAAAAGCAAGCAGCGCCCAATTGCGGGCGTTTTTTTGAAGTGAAATGGCCACAGATTCAAAACTGAAAAATAAATACGGATATATCGTAGTGGAAAATACAATTAAATAGTAAGCGATATATATAATTTCTAATCGTTCCATGAAAGAAAAACGAACCCCTTTTAACAGATGAAATACTGGCCAGATTACGTCTTTTATCCCCTCTGGACTAAAATATATATAAGAAAGAATAGTAACATATAGATAGAAAAACATGGTTCCAGTATTCGCTATTAGTAGTCCTTTTATGGCTTTTTGTTTTTTTTGTAAGAATGGATATATATAATATGCAATTTCTAGGCCAGCATAAGGAGTAATGGTTTCTTTTGTTGCCTTTACAATAGGGTATAATCCTTCTTTAAATATAGGTAGTAGGTGTAAAGGATTGTAGTTAGTCTTTAGTGAAAAAAGAAGAAATAGTGGCATCCAAGTAGTGAAGAAGAAAACAAGCATAGAATAACTAGTAAGAGCCCTTAACCCACTCAGGGTTAAAATAATAAAAGGTAATAGTAATAATATGGTGATTTGATAAGCAGGAGTGGAAGGGAATATCCACACTTTTACAATATCGGTTGCCTTTAATAAAGTATTAAATCCAGCAAAAAATAGATAAAAGGCATATGCAAGAAAAAGAATTGTCCCTATCCATTTACCAAAGTATGTTTTTAAGATTTGTGAGAAATTTTTGTTAGGATTTTTTTGTAACATTAATATAATAAATACCCCGATTATAGAAGTAACTATCCATCCGAGAATGATCGAAATCCAGCCATCTGTGCCAGCATTAGTAGCAAGGGGGCTTGGCATAATTAACATACCAGATGCAAGTTGAAGCGAATGAATGAAAATAATAAATTCGAATAAAGTTACTTTTTGGAACTTAAGATTTCCCATGTTAACCACCTTCTTTTTTCTTTCTTTGTTTCGGCTGTCCTGTACTCGAGCGGGTGGTAATCATCGAAATAGGAAATCTTACAAAAGAATCTTTTAACTCTTGGAGACGAAATGGTGCGATTGGCATTCCATATGGTGAACCATAGGAAGTTAGTGAAACAAAATGAGCAAATAAAAGCATTAATCCACTAACAATACCTACAATCCCATAAAAGTAAGCCAATAACATCATTGGAAAACGGATAAGGCGTATAGAACTTGATAAATCATAATTAGAAACAATAAATGAAGCAATGGCTGTAATAGATACGATAATAACCATAACGTTACTAACAAGACCAGCTTGAACAGCCGCCTGTCCAATTACAATGCCTCCAACGATTCCAATAGTTTGTCCAATTGGTTGTGGTAAGCGAATGCCAGCTTCACGTAGCATTTCTAGTGTAATTTCCATTATAAAAGCTTCCAATAAGGGGGAGAAAGGGACTTTGACTCTTGATGTTGCAATAGAAGTGTATAAGTCTATAGGAATAATTTCAAAGTGAAAAGAGACTATAGCAATATAAAATGCGGGTAAAAAAATAGCTATAATAAATCCTGCAAATCGTAATAAGCGAAAAAATGATGCGATGAGCCAATGAATATTATAGTCATCTGGGGTTTGAAAAAATCCAATCAAATTCATAGGAACAACCATTGCACCAGGTGATCTATCCATTAACACTGCTACTTTCCCATCAAGTATATGATTTGAAATGGCGTCTGGGCGTTCGCTTAAATAAGCCTGTGGAAAAGGAGTCCAATTTTGATCTTTTGTATAATTAGATAGCTCTCCAATACTTAATACCGCATCTGTTTTGATTTTACAGATTCTAGTTTCTATTTCTTGGACTACATCTGCGTTTGCTACATCACCTAAGTAAATTAAATAGACTATAGAAGTGGCTCGTTCTCCAATCGTCAGCTTTTTGATCTTTAACTCTGTAGAAGGAATATATCGACGAATAAGACCTATATTTTTTGTGGCATTTTCAATAAATCCATCATGGGATCCTTTAATAGTAACTTCTGAAATTGGCTCTTGAATCGCCCTTTCTGCCCAGCCTTTTGTGTTTATTAGAAGTGACCGCTTTTCTCCCTCCATAAACAGTACACATTGCCCCTCAAGTAACCCTTCTTTAATTTCATTCCATGTATATACTATTTTGGTATGAGTAGCAATAATATTAGAATTAAATATTTGACTGTCTTCATTTACTTCTTGTAATAATGGTGTAACAACATTGGTTTTTAATGCAACACCATCTGTAAGGCCTTCAAAATAATATAGTAAAATATTCGTGTTTGTTTTTAATTGCAAAGGATGTTCAATTAAATCTGCACTAATATCAAAGATATTATCTAGTGTATTTTTAAGTTGTTTTAAGTTACTTGTTTGAATCTTTTCAATGGTTTTATCTGTCTTAGTTGCTAAGGTCTCTTCATTTAAGGACAAAATTGACACCTCTTTAATATATAACGA
>NZ_QPEL01000177.1:0-7615 GCF_008368965.1 Bacillus sp. AY2-1
AAATTGATTTTTTGTTTAACTTTATTAAAATCCCGTTTTTCCTCAAAGCTTCTTAAACCTATTTACAAATAAAAAAAGAAGCAAAAAAATTGCAAACGCGATATGTTCCCCCCTCTTACTTTCCCATTTGATAATGTGCAAACTACTTTTTGCAACTTTAAACAATATATCTATCCATTACTTGAACTACCCCCACGTTAACTTCGTTTAGAAGTGAGGGATTCCTGTCATCTCTTGTTCAAAGCCTATTCATCTCCCGCCTACTCACTAGACTGTGCCCCTTCGCCGCTCCTTGAGGAAGGATTCTTCTTGGCTAAAATAATAAAAAAAGAGCCACCCAGACCAGGGAAGCGCCTACAATAATTGTTATAAACCTATTTATTCTCAAATCATTTATTTCTTTGCTTCCATACCCCATTTTCTTTACGATAAGTATTTTTTCCATTCATGAATCCTGCTGTATTACCAGGAATGATATATTTCTTATTCTTAGACTTCTTCTTCATCCTCTTTTCTTCTTGAACAACTTGCAAATCCACCTTCCATTGTTTTAACAAATCCTTTTTACGTCGCATCGAATTTATACCCCTTATATTGAAATGAAAATCCAATAATCATATTATATATATTTATACATTTTTTCAATAAAAAGAGAGCACCCTGCTATTGGTGCTCTCAATGTGAATTGGGGTTTATCCTGAGCATTGAATAGGACACGAAGAACTTGTCCTATTGCATTATATGCTTGTCCTTATAATAATGTGCAATAAAAAAAGCACCCTCGCCCAGGCGCCAAAAGATACATATACTGTGAGGTAACTAACACGTTAGAAAAGACCCTTCCATATCATTGTATGATTATCAAATATCTTTATATCTAGATTACACATTAAATACATTTAATGTGTAATTTCTATATAACAAAGAAAAAAGCACCTGTCATGGATGCTTAATGTTAAGATTTATGGCCATAAGCACCTTATTTGCACTCACACCCGCCACACTGGAATATGTCATTGTTATACATTCATTGGTCTTTTCATCTTAACGCTGGTTCTTACCGTCTTTCTCGCCCTACTATGTGGTATACATTATCGTGACACTTCACTTATAGGTGTACTAATCCTCTTCGATATGCGGTTTTCAAAGGGCTTATACATTAATAATACCGTTGATTTCATTATCAAAATCCCCCCTTTTTTTGTCGGCATTTTGTCGATGCTTTTAAAAATATAAATATTACAATTTATTACATTTTTTCTTTTTTTAATAATAGATGTATCCCATTTAGTTATTAATATCATATAATTAAAATATAGTAATTATATGTAGTTGAGGATAGTTAGACATGATAGTACAACAAGAAAAAGTAACAAGGCGGATTCTTTGTAGGAAATGTAAATCTGATCAAATAGTTGGTAATAAACGTGGTTATAATTTCAAAAGGGTGTTTTTAATTCTGTTTCTTATGTTAGCTACACTTATAGCTATTGGAATAGTTCCTCGACATTCTCCACTGACTAACGTAACCTAATTAATATTACGAGATACAAAAACATCCTGCATGTTTGAACCATGCAGGATGTTTTCTAGTCTTTGTTTTTCATAATGTAAGAAACCAGACGAAGGATCTCCAGGTATAACCATACTAATGTCATCATAAGCCCTACTGCGCTGTACCATTCCATATACTTTGGTGCTCCACTCTGAGTACCATTTTCAATTGAATCAAAATCTAGCAATAAATCTAATGCAGCAACAACAATTACAACTGAACTTATGATGATACTAATTGTCCCACCTTGGTGAATATATGGAACAGTCACCCCTAAGATACTCAATAAGAAAACAATAAAATACATAATAAAAATTCCAAGTGTTGCAACCGTTACAACCGCACGAAACTTTTTAGTTACTTTTACTATTCGAATTGCGTATAACACTAACATGGCAAATAAAATCGAAATTGTTAGTAATACGGCAGTTAAAGCGATAGAATCACCAAATCGCATTGTATAATACGCTGAAATACTTCCTAATAAAATCCCTTGTAATACTGCGTAAATCGGTGCGCAGATTGGTGATATACGAGGAATGAATATAACTACAAATGCGACAATTAGAGTAACTATTATAATTCCAATTAACACAGGTATTTTCATTGTCCCTTGTGTCATCTGTACGTATGAATAGACAGACGCTGCAAGAAGTAAGATAAGCAAAATGAATGTTTTTGCTATCGTTCCGCCAATAGTCATTGTAGAAGCATTTGTATTCTCTTTATGAAATTTTTCTTTTTTTAATATTGGATTAGTTGTTCTCATTTTTCCTTCCTAAATACACTCTACCTTTGAAGCAGATCTTTATATTTCTAATTTTTTATCAATGATACGACCTGTAATAGCTGTTAGGACAATAATGAATAAGCAAGTAAAACATACATCTAAAATAGTGAATCCTTCACTAGGATACAGTGATGTGTCAATAAAACCATTTTTATCTATGAATCCCGTACTCTTTATGGTGATTACATATTTCTCTAATTTACTTAAAACATCCAGTACTAATGTTTGGATTGTTAAAAATAAAGCAAAGAAAATAACAGATAAAACCATCTTACTCATTGATGACTTTATAGGAATCAGCTTTGTAATTACCATGATGAAATAGCAGGAGATTAATATACTCATGAAATCGATTCCCCATAATAAAACAGAAAGGATGTGATGAAGAAATCCATATGCATATAACTCATGAAATTCTTGTTGGTATCCCCCGACTACTTTTCCACCGTAGGTACTCTGGGAGAAATAGTATAGAAAAATTAAGCCTATTACTAGTAAAAGAATAAACATTAACGTGAAAAAGAATAAATTTGCATATATATATTTTTTTCCTGAGATGGCTGTATAACGTATCATAGTATTTTTTAGCATTTTATTAAAAGAGGGCAAAGCTATTAAAATCAGTAAAAATGCAGTGCTACCTATTATTGAAATAAATATACCTAATGTTATATCCTTTGTAAGCTGATTTGTAA
Organism: Bacillus sp. AY2-1; assembly: GCF_008368965.1. NCBI lineage: Bacteria > Bacillati > Bacillota > Bacilli > Caryophanales > Bacillaceae > Bacillus > Bacillus sp. AY2-1. The sequence goes on from NZ_QPEL01000177.1 coordinate 3,041, forward strand.
CCTTCGATAGTCCCATCATATTAAATAAAAGAAGTAACGAAATAGTAATAAATCCAAAATAAAAGACGGCTATCTTTTTTCTATTACAATTAAATAAATAACGAAAAAGTGGATTCATTTCTCAAAAACCTCCTTAAATAACTCATGTACTGCTTTTCCATGATGAAAACGAATTTCTTCTACATTTTCATGCAATACAATACTCCCGTCTTTTAAAAAGATTACCTCATCAAATATATTTTCAATTTCTTCTATTAAATGAGTCGAAATAAGAATGGTACTATCTTCACGATAAAAGTTAAGAATTAAATCTAATACATGCTTTCTAGAAATAAGATCAATTCCACCTAATGGCTCGTCTAATACATATACCTTTGCTTTCCTTGAAAAGGTTAATATTAGCTGTAATATCCCTGTTTTCCCTTTTGATAAGCTGCTTATATTCTCCTCTATTGGGATTTTAAAGTTAGCTATTAATTCTATTGCTTGTTGTAGATCAAAATCAGCATACATATCTCGATAGAACAACAAAGCATCTTTTACGGTCATCCATTTTTCAAAAACAGGACTATCGGGCATAAATGAAACGATTTTTTTCGTTTCTAATCCCACCTTTTTATCTTTAATTGTAATACTTCCTTTAGAAGGAAAACGTAAACCCGAAATCATTTTTAATAATGTCGTTTTCCCGCTACCATTTTCACCAACAAGACCGATAATTTTTCCTTCTGAGATTGTTAGGCTTACATCTTGAATCACTGTTTTTAAATCATATCTTTTCGACAGATTTTCAACTTTCAATAATTCTTTCATTCATTTCCCTCCTTTTTCTTTTCTAAAGAAGAACGGAGCATTGAGAGAACCTCTTCTTCCATAAACCCTAAGTTATTCATTCCATTTATAAAATTATCAAGCAACTCTTTTGACATTTCTTTGCGTAGCTCTGTAATTTTTTCTTCATTCATTGTTACAAATCTTCCTGTTCCTCTTCGTGACTCAGCAATACCTTCCCGTTCTAGCTCTTGAAACGTACGTTGAATTGTATTTGGGTTAACCTGTAATTCACCCGCTAATTCACGTACAGCAGGAATTTTTTCACCTGGCGCCAAACGTCCTGTTACAATTTCTTTTTTGATGTATTCCATTACCTGAACATAAATAGGGGTATTAGGAGAAAACTCAGTTTTCATTTCTTTCCTCCTCTGTATTAGTGTACTAGACAAATGGTACACTAATGTAAATTATTTGTAAATAGTTATTTTGAAAAACATAACAAATGGAAGGTGATATATTTAGTGAATTCATGTAGACACCCAAGTGCCAAAAAGGACCGTTTAAGGAACTCTATTTAGTTCTAACAAAACTGAAAGAACTACGGTTAAAAACCCGTTCTAAAACTCATTACTAAAAACAAAGTCCCATAACAAAAATTAAATGTCGTTTAAGGAACTTTGTTAACGTACGGAAAAAACCAGTTTTTAACTTAGAAATTCCTTAGCATACGAAATTCGCGTTTAGTTGGCGCGACCCCATTATTAAAACGTGCTTTTAAGGTGCGATACTCTTTTAAAATACTGACCACTTCCTGTTGCAACCTCTTCTTCATTTCTTTGTCCATTACTGGTAATAATGTTATTTGCTCTATCAATAATCCCCCTATTTCTAAATTTTGGTTTTTATATTTATATACGGTACGTGAAATTTTGATATTTTATTATTGAATAAGGAGAACATACATAACCAGTAGTCCCATCATCCAATCTGCATGACTCTGTTATCTATTAAGCCTTTAATAACTTACGTTTCTTGTTAGTCATCTTCGTTTATTTCAAGTTTTTTAACTTCAATCTTATTTTTCAGTTCATTTTCTATGTATGTACACGTCGATCCTTTAACTTTTATTTTTATACTATCTATCTTAATTGTTTTAGCTATTCTTGCTCCAAAAGGAGATACAGCAAAAAAATTACTTTTGCTATATTAATAATTTTACGTATTTTAATTGCTTGCGTATTAATTATTGCTACTATTATTGAGGCAGAAATGGATGAAACACATTCGAATAATCACAATTCTCTCAAATAACATCTTTTTCATTACTCTTAATTTATATAGGAAACTATGCATTTAAATATTAAAATTTTATTGTGGTTCTCATATAGATTCACATACGACTTTTCTCTGTTTATGGTGCTCTTCATAGTAGTAAGGGCCATTTTTCATTAAAATTTATACAAAAATCTTAATATATAGTTGTAAAAATACTTTATCAAGTGTTAAAATTCCATATATACTCCTTAGGGAGTTCTCGTGTAATTAAACAAGAGTTTAAAAATTCTCGAATCTTAGTCCCTTAGAGCGCCCTCCAAGGGGCTGCTACAATTAAAATAACTTTTTTGATACATTTACGAAACATTCATGTGTTATCTTCAGTAAGTTCTATTCTTTTTATAATATCGTGTGAAATATACCAAAATGAGAAGCCCTAGGCCCCTAAGCCTAGGGCTTCTTCTCTATGCACTTTTATTCTTTTCACAAACCAATCAATTCTTATATTACATATAACGAATTGATTGGTTTGCGATATCTTTATGAAACATTTTTTGATGGTCTCTTATCTTTCCGTATGGGGTTCTTTTTGCAAATAATGCTTTTGTTTAATTTATATTTAAAAAGTTTATTTTCATAAGGCCTACCATTATGTGCTATACTCATTCTTCAAATAATTGTATAAGGAATGTTAAAAATGGATGATAGACCGTCAAGACAATGGAAATTGCGACAAAAGTTAAGAGCACTGAAAACCAAAAACAACAATGACACAAACCCTTTGTTTAGTGAATGCCTTGAATCCCTAGGAAACGAAACTCTCATTTTCTCCCAAGAAAAAAGCCAGCAGATTGCTACTATTTTAATGAATTCATTTCCTATAACTATCTCGGGAAGAATAGATTGGGAACAGATAGATAATCAATTCATAGCTTCGAACAAAGAACAACTAATTTCCCTTATTAGAGCAAACCAACTAGATTTTGATGAACAGATTTTTATAATATGGGATAACTATGAAATCCCTGTAGTAAGTACAAATCTTGATAAAGTATTCCAATCACTAGTTGACGTTGATGCAGTCAGTTTTTATTACTGGCTATTAAACAAAGAATATAGATTCGTAATTGAAATAAACGATGAAGAATTGATTAGGGTTGGATTTCGCTAATACTCTAAGCATATTCCTCATTCTGCTGTTCCATAAAATTCAAATTTTGTTTTAATCAAATACTTCAATCACATGTAAAAGTTACGTAAATATTGTTATGATTCAACCCTTACACCTTAGAAACATTATATAATGAAACACCGAACATTAGGTTTGCAAACGACACCTTTCTGTACGGCACAACTCTTTGCTAGGAGCAAAATCCTAGCCCTTTTTATTTAATCTCGCTAATTCCAAAATCATTTTTTCCTCTTTATGATTCTGATAACTCCTCCACATCTTCTAAAGAAAATGAGCCAAAACTAATGTTAACAACTTGCTATCCTTTTGACTACTATATGGGAGACACTCCAAATTGGTACATAATTGAATCATCTCTTCTTTCCATTAGTTGAGGATGGAAGTCCAATACATATTATTAAAATTAAGATGGTTCATGGCGGAGAAAGGCACCTTAGAATGTCTTTTATTTATGAATAAGATGTACATCAGAAATAATAGATTATAGGACAGAAAGCTAATCTGAAACTTCCAAAATATCTTTTTATTTCCTTTCGACATAATATGACAATTAAAAGATATATAATTTGGTATTATTATAGAGGCAATCTTACATTTTACATAATTGGAGGAACAAACGTGGGAAAAATATTTAAGTTTGGATGCCTAGGCATTATAGCTTTATTTGTAATCGGAATAATTGCTATGGTTGCTGGTGGTGGAGATTCAACAGAAAAAACTTCAACAGACACTACAGCAGTATCAAAAGAAGGTGTATCTTCTGATGTGAAAATCGCTGTAGGATCTATGGAAACAGTAGATTCTGTGGGTAATGAATATACAAAGGAACAAGCACAAGGTGTCTTTAAAATTTTAGAAGTTACACTTACTAATGATCAGAAAGATGCCATCACTGTTGATGCTAATAGTTTTAAATTGGTAGATAACAAAGGTCGTGAATTCACATATTCAACACAAGGTCAAACATCTTTTGACTTAGCTAATGGTGGGAAAACTGACTTCTTCTTAAAACAATTGAATCCTGGTCTAACACAGACAGGTAAAATTGTATTTGATATACCAAAAGACGCTGAAGGCATTTTCTTAAAAGCTAGCGGCGGTATGACAGGTAAAGAAATTAAGTTAAAAGTTGAATAGTTAAAAGCACTCGAAAGAGTGCTTTTATTCTTTCTCAATGTCCAAAATTGCTTAGTGCGTTAAAATAATATTGGGATGGGAGTCCAATACATATTATTAAAGTTAAAGTAGTTTAAATCACAAGGCACATTTGGATGTCTTTTCTTTTGTACATTATATCGATTGTGTGTTCATTGATTTATTATATATACAAGGTA
>NZ_QPEL01000178.1:0-5460 GCF_008368965.1 Bacillus sp. AY2-1
AAAGATTGTCCAATAGTTTTACAATGTCGAACTGGTTTGCGTTCCGCTATAGCAGCTAGCATCTTACAAAAAGCTGGTATAAAGGAAGTAGTTAATTTAAAAGGCGGATTTCTTGAGTGGAAAAAGTTTGGATTACCATACGAGAATAAATTTTTATCTAGTAATTCATTAAATTAGATATTTATCTTATTAATAAATTATTTATGTTATTACAATTATAATAAACATTGGGTAATGAAACCAGTCTTGTAGTATATTGTATATCGTATTAATATTTATATATTCTTGTTAAATATTATAGGATTGGGTGATGATATTGATGAAAACAATTAAATCTATAACATGTATGTCAGTTTTATTATTCATTTTTACATTATTTTTACCAAAAAATTTAGCATTCGCAGAAGAGATGGATAAGGTTTGGGATCCAGAGAAAGGGACTATTTCTGGTTATATCTGGTTTGATGAAAATGAGGATGGTTGGATTGATCCTGAGGAACAAACAATCGCACCTGAAATGGGTGAAATAAAGTTATATTTAATTAATGAAAATGAAGAAATAGTTGAAGAAAAAATAGTGTCTAGATTACAAAATGGGCAAGCTCATTACTATTTTGAGGTAGAAGAAGGAAAGTATAAAATACGAGCTGAGTTTACTGAAAAGGGAAAATATCAGCTTACTAGAGATGGAAGAGATTCATTTTTCAATTCTACAACAAACGAAACAAGGTATTATGAAATTATGAAGTCATACAATATAGATAGTATTCAGCTGGGGTATAAAAAGCTTCTTAAGTCTATTTAAAGTAAGGAAAAAAGCTAAAGATAATAGTAATAAGGTTGAATTTCAATTTTAAGTGGGGCATGCGCCCCTCTTTTTTTTATGTAGCGAATTTGTTGATTTTGGACGTTTAGATTGTGAACAGAGCTTTAATGTTTTATTTTTAATCGACCATTGTAATAGAATCTTGTACGATTACAGCATCAGAACTTTGTGTTCTCCAGTTCTTTAAATTAGAGACTTGTACTTTATTTCATCATTAGATTAATCTCACAGAACGAGAAAATGTAATGTGCTCTTATTTGAGATTATTATTAATAATTTCATGTACCGTAATTAATATTAATAATCTCAAAAACTACAACTAGGGGAATAAGTTAAAGAATCTCTTTATTAGATAAAAGAAGAGAAAGACGATACCGAAAAAAGTTTAAAAAGGTGCATTTTTGCTGGATAACAAGTGTTCAGATTTTCAAAAACCTGTTTAGTATAGTAGAGCCTTTACTATAAATGAAGAAGCCCTAGAGTTAGGGCTCTAGAGCTTCTTGTGTTCGTAAATCTCACACGGTTTTATAAATAGAAAAGAACGTATTCAAGATAACACATGAATGTTTCATAAATGTATCAAAAAAGTGAACCAAATATTTGAGGTAGTCAGCGCAATTAACTAACGGCTTGTTGAAAAAAGAAACCCTGCAGAAAATATTTCAGGGCTGGATAAGATTGAGTTATGTCGTACTCAAAAGGGATTTTAACGTGAATTTAAAGATGAATAAATTGGTAAATTTGTCTAGGTTTTTCAAGAACTATTATTTTAGCAAAAACGCTATTTTGAATGTAATTGTAAGAGCATTTCGGGAAGTGTTCTTCTAAAACAACTATTTACTCTAAAAAGAAAGGATGCAATATATCATTTGAACTACGGCTTTTTCTAAACGATGTGAAAGCGAGGGTAGTTCATTGGATTAGTATTTCTCAATAACAACAGCTATACATTCCATTTACATTTATTGTATGTAAGGCGTATGCTAGATTTAGTTGTAATAAATGGAAGGGAGCTGTATTTTTGAACAGAAAAGTTTTTACTTCAGTTTTACTATCGTCACTTTTGTTTTTAGGAGTAACTGGTTCAGGGGGAGTAGAGGCTTCTATGATTACACAAATAAAGTATAAACAAGGAGGGGCGAAGTACATATATACAAATGCACCAGAAGATGTATACGATAATCCAAATATGGGATCAAACTTTGAGGCTGGTAAGTATGCTTACTACACAAATGAAAGAATATTAGAAGCAAATCAAGCGTATAGTGCTGAATTTTTTAATCGAAATTATACTGGAGGTAAATTGAAATTTGGATATGCTATACACAATGAAGGTCACCAACCGCAAACTATAAGAATTAAAAATAGTGCTGTAAATGCAGCATATCCGGTTAGTTCTGATGGTTCATGGGATATAATGGGCATTACATCTAGTACTATAGTTCAATATGGAAATAGTAACAATGATCAAGTTATTACTATCCCAGCAGATGGACATGTATTTATATTAGAAAAAGATGTAGAAGATACTTTTGCAGTTAATGGAAAAATTAAGTTTATTCCGAACGCAAAATTAACCCTACGTCAATTTGTTTCAAAGAAAAAACCAGATGGACAGTTCTCTAGCCCATCAGAAATTTTTGATCCTATAAAAACAACACAGGTTAAAAATTATAATAAAACTACTTCAACTGCTAATTATAATTACGATGAAAGGTATGCTGTTATTGATAATGTAACAACAAGTACCTTTTATGTAGGTTCAAAGACAAGTAAAGCCTATCCTCAACCTCGTGTTGGTATTAATGAATACGAAGCACCTATATGGTATCTAGAAAATTCTAACCCGACGCTTGAAGGAAACTATGGAATTGTTTATGATTTTCAATTTAAAAATGCGGCAGGAAAGAAAATTAGAATTAAGCCTGAAATTATATCAGAAAATGATAAGTCAACCGATCCAGAGAAATTCCCGCCACTAGCATTTTTTTCACAAGTAACGTACTGGACTTCAGGAACTTGGAAAAGTACAACCAAATTAACTAAATCTGATCAATATCATTATATAACTATTCCAGCAGATCAACATGTGAAATTTATATTACCAGGTGGTAATAATGGTAATAACCTTTTTGAAATTATAGAATAATGTTTTGGAAGTTAGAATTAAATAAATTGACAGAGTCATATTGTTGATGCCAATTTAAATGAAAATGTAAGAGAATAAAAAAATCGTCAGTTGCTTTTTAAAAGCGCTGACGATTTTTTGTATAGTCTCATAGCTAGACTTAATTATTAAAAGCTAAATAAATTTCTATAGAGTGCAAAATTAAAGAAATTGAATAGGAATTTGGGACTATATTTGTTTTAAAGGGACTGAGGTGGATCTAATTTCATTGAATCTATCATAACTTTAATATTTTTCGAATTACCTTTAACAGATAGTTTCACTTTTTCAATTTCCAATGTTTTTGAAAAATCTTCATTTCCTATTGAACCAATTAACTGATCTAATTCATTAGTCCATGTAATGTTAGTAGCTTGAATCATTGCCTTAATCGTAGGTATATCTGCGTAGCCAGTATACATAATTCCATCGATTACTTTTCCGTTTTCTCCTAACATGACACTTACCCATTTCATATCTTGATCTGATTTATCTACTTCTTTAGGGTAATAAAACCTATATGTATTGGATTTCTTTTCTAGTTCAAGATTAAATGGGAGAATTTCAATACCTTGTGTAGATACAGTACTCTTAATGTTATTATAGTTCTTTAAATATTCTTCTGCTGTCATATGTTTAAGTGCAACTTTTTCTTTTACATCCACTGGTTCTTTTTCGGGTGCTTCTATTTTGTTGAGAGTATCTTTGTGTTCTATATCTGTGCAACCTAAAAGGCTAGCCGCTATCAGAAAGGTTCCGAGTATAAGTATTTTCTTTGGCATAAAAATCTCTCCTTAAGTGATATAGGAAAAATGCCGAAAGAGTTGATATCCTTAACAATTTCGGCATTTTTCAAGTTTGGATACTTAAATTTTTTTATAACGAAAAAGAATCATTTATATGATCTAATTGATTTAAGAAAGAACAGTACAATTAATCCTGAAATAAATAATAAGACCCCATTTATTATTAAGATTAATGGTGGACCATAAATGTCAGCGAAAAATGAGGAAATTGCTAAAGCGACTGGTGATGCAATACTCGTAAGAGAACCAAGCGTTCCAAAAGTCCTTCCCTGTAACTCAGGATCTACCTCAACTTTAATAATCACATTGACAAGCAATGTACAAAATGAAAAAAGTATTCCTAAGAGGAGAATTAATGGTACTGCATAAAGAACAGATGGAGCAAAAGATAGCCCTACAAAGATTGGAGCTAGTAAAACCATACTAAGGATTATCCACCAACCCCGTCGATGTAACTTATTATCAAAAAAGATAATAATGCCTGCGCCTAACATATAACCTATTGGAATGCTAGATTCAATTATCCCAAATTCAATCGGATTTGCCTTCCACACTTTTACAGACATTACTTGAATAAGCATTAATGAAGCAGTGAAAAATGTGATTAAAGTAGGCGAGAGTATAATAACAGATTTAGCAAAAGGGTTCTGCCATATATACTTGAAGCCTGCAACAAGGTCCTCCTGAAATGAATTTTTGATTCCTGTTTTTTTTGTAGAATTAGGAAACTTTCCACTTAATAACACTAAAATAGCGGATAACATAAAAGTAACCGCGTCAACGGAGATAGCAATGCTACCACCAAATGCTGCAACTACAACTCCTCCTATTGCTAGCCCCGAAATACGAGATACGTTATCTGCTACATTTAATACTCCAGTAGCTTGTTGAACTTTGTCTTTTCCTACAATATCAACTAAGGAAGCATGGAAGGCAGGAGATTGAAATAATCCTGCACAAGAAGTAAGAGCGGTTAAGATGATAATAAGAATAAAAGGGGTACCGGGTATTGCAATACAAAATGCGATACTTAGTATTAAAAGACTTCTTATTATATCTGTTATCCACATTAGTTTTCTACGATCTACCCTATCTGCAACAGTACCTGCAATAGAAGAAAACAACATGCTCATGACCATATGAGTTATGGCAATTGTAGACATTAATTTGGCACTTCCTGTTGCTTGCAGTACCCAAAGGTTTAAAGCAATACTGTGAAATGAATTTCCAAACATTGATAAGGTATAACCTGTAAATACAAAAGTAAATGTACGATTTTTCCATAATGTCTTTTTCGAAGAAACAGCAAGAGCGGAATCTAATTCGACCTGTTGTTGCATAGTATTGTCACCTCACAAATTTAAGTATCTCATTTATAAAAATTTGTTTGCAAACTAATAGTGGTGAACTTTAGTAATCAAGTTAATTAGATGATTAATGAAATGGAATCTAATTGTAAAAGAGTTATATTAATATAAGAAATTGTTATTTTGAGGTAAAAACGATAGATATGAAATGGATTTAAGTACATAAATGTTTGAAAAATAAAACGCAATATAAATTAAACATAGAAATCTTAGAATGTAAGTGGATTTAAATTTTTATGAAATTAAATTACTAGAAAATATCTACTAATGGCATTATCAAATTTGTAGAAGTAA
>NZ_QPEL01000179.1:0-5649 GCF_008368965.1 Bacillus sp. AY2-1
TTTTGATAAATGTTGTGAAACAGTAGATTGCGGAATATTCAGTAACTCTGTTAATTGTGTTACATTACAAGTTTTTCTCGTACTTAATTCATTTACAATTTGCAGGCGGATTGGATGCGCCATAATTTTTAAAATATCTACATCTTCTTCTGAAACTAAAGTTTTTCTCATTTCACTCGTATATGTTGTCATAAGACATTCCCCTTTTATATGAATTCCATATTCATAAGATCTATTTCCAAATTTTTTAAAACCCTTGATTAAAACTTTCATATAGAAATAAAAGGATTTTAAATTTTTGAAAACAGAACTTACATTCACTTTATTTATTTATTTATTTGGTACATATACATAATACAATGTTAATATGTGCTCTATGTGAAGTTCGCATAAATTTGTGATGAAGATTTATTTAGCCACTCGCATCCTACTCATCTAATTACCCACTGCATAAAATCATCAGTTATTTTAACACATTTTAGGCGTTTGTATATACTATTTATAAAACAACTTTTATAAAGGGGAATTCATATGCCTACAGCGTTACAAGAAGAAGTCGAAGAAGCACGGGAAACATATGTCAGTCGTATCATCTTAGTTGGAGGATCCGCTTTATTTTTAGTAGGCGGAGTTATCTCGGCAATTTCAGCCTTTAAAACTTATAATCGTTTAGAGAATACGCCGCCTTCTACAGATAATTCATAGATATTTTATAAAATAAAACGTCGTCTCCAATGAAGAGACGACGTTTTATTATTCATACATATGACACTAAAAGTATCGGTAGGTTCCCTACTCCATTTTCTAGGCTTACTTCACCACAAACCTAGTCTGACTACACCCATCCTTCTGCTTCGTTACTTCTAATACAGCCGGCATTGCGTTTTTCAGCTCTTGTACGTGTGAAATGACACCGATAAATCGGCCTGATTTTTGTAAGTCAATTAAGGCATCTACTGCTTTCGTTAATGATTCTTCATCTAATGAACCGAACCCTTCATCGATGAACATTGTTTCGATGGAAATACCACCTTCATATGCTTGAATTACATCTGCCATTCCTAGCGCTAAGCAAAGTGATGCGTTAAATTTCTCTCCGCCAGATAATGTTTTTACATCACGTGTTTGACCAGTGTATGCATCGTACACATCTAATCCTAATCCACTTTGACGGTTTCTCTTTTCAACTCGCTCACTTCGTTTTAAATAAAATTGTCCATTTGATAATTTACCTAGTCGTTCGTTTGCGATTTGAACAATTTGTTCTAAATACTCAATTAGGATGTAACGTTCAAATGATATACGACTTTCGTTATCACCTTTCATTACTTCATATAGATCAACAAGTTCTTGGAAGGCTTTCTCTTCATCGTGAATTTGTTCGTCAATACGTCTAATATTTTCATGTAAATCAGAAATATATGTTACCGCATTTTGCGCACGTTGACGTTTTTCTTTAATTATATCGAGATTAATTTCTAGTTCTTTTATGTGTTCACCTAAAGATGTAATATCCATATACTCTTTATCTTTTAATTCTGAGTTTAACTCTTCAATTTGTTTTGCAAGCACTTCGAGAGATGAATAATAACCTTGAATTTCTTTTTGTAACATCTCCATCTGGGCATCGCTTAATTTGGCTTCTTTATACGTGAATTGATCTGTAAACCCGCTTTGTTCTAGCTCTTTCATAAAGCGTGCGAAAGTTTCTTCTTTCTTCAATTTTGCACTTTCAAATTGATTAGAAGCACCTTTCTGTTCAGCTTGAATACGTATATTTTCATTTTGCCAATGCTGATACGCTTCCTGCACTTTCTTCCATTCGTCCTCCATTAACCTAAGTTCCTGCATAGCTTGGTCCAACTGTGCTTTCCAAGCTTGTACTGTTTGTAAGTTTTCTGGAATATTTCGTTTATCATGTTCATATGACGTACGAAGTTGCATGCACTCCATTTCTGTACGGTGCTGCATTGTTTCTACTTCCCGTTTTTGTTTCTGAAGTTCTTCTATTTTTTCTTCTACGCTTTTCATGTTCACAGCAATCTGCTTACGTGTTTCTTCACTTGCTTTTAACGTATTCACGTCTGCTGCTAATTGTTTTCCTTTTTGAACAAGTGCACTATATGTTTCAGCTAATTTTTCCGAGTTGTAGCCGCGCTTCACAACTTCTTCTATCACTTGTTCATATTGTAGTCGATAGAAATTCCATTTCTCCTCTACTTGCACATTTAATTTTTCAGCAATGTTCTTCTTATCTCTTAAATCGTTTAACTCTTTTTCATCGATCGCATTACTTTGCTCTGTAGCTTTTTGCGGGTGATTCGTACTACCACATACCGGACAAGATTCACCATCATGTAAATGAAGAGCTAGTATACCAGCTTGTTCACTTAACCAGCGGCGCTCCATGTTTTCATACGCACGAACTGCCACTTGCATTTTATTATTTGCCGCTTCTTTTTCTTGCTCAAATTTTTGTTTTTCTTGCCAAACATCATATGCTTGCTTTAAAACTTTTGCATCTTCTCGCATATTGGTTAGTTCTTCTACTTTAGCTACATATTGCTCAAGTGCTTGTTCTAATTGCTGCAATTCATCAGACATTCCCTGTTTTTGACTTGTATGCTCTTCTAGTTGTTGATCCAACTTTTGCATACTTTCTTTTAATTTCCCTATTTGAATTTCGGCATTTTGTAAATTCAGCTTTCTCTCAGCTAATGATTCAATGATCGCTTGTAACTCTTCTAATCTTTGAACAAGTTTTTTAGCCTCTTCTCGTTCAAGTTCTTTATTCTTTACTACTTCATACTTCTCCTGAGCAAGCTCAAAACTATTCATTATCTGTTCTTGTTTGACGATTATCTGTTTTAACAAACTTTCAACTTTCTGCTCATTTTCCATCGCTTCTTCATACCATTGTTCAAATGGTAATAAGCGCTTTGCTTGTTCCGCACGTTTAAAGGATTTTTCTTTCCTTTCAATTGCTGCACGGTTCTCTTGTAAAGTGTTATATTTCTCATTCTTTTGTTGTAAATCTATAAATTTCTCATTTATAGATTTTGCTGCATGAAAACGTGTTTCTGCATCCTTTAATTGCTTCGTTTGAACATCTTGTTCTACTTGTAATTGCTCAACCTCTGCTTTATACACGGTTGTTTCTTGTTCTAACGCTTCTACTACTTGATGCGTATTTACATGTTCTTGTGCCACTAATGTCTCTAATAATGCTCCATCACGGATTGGTAATTTAAAAACATTACGGAAATAGAGCTCTCTCTCTTTTTGTTTTTCTTGCAAGACATCTTTCCATTGTTTTCTCTTTTGATCAAGTAACTCACGCATTAATTTATAACGATCCGTTTTAAAAATACGACGTAAAATCTCTTCTTTGTTTTCCGTCTCAGATGTTAATAGTTTTCGGAATTCCCCTTGGGGTAACATAACAATTTGGCTAAATTGATGTTTACTTAACCCAATTAAATCTTCCACTTTTTTGTTTACGTCTGTTACATGAAAACGATCGACGGCTGGAACGTTTTCTCCATCAATAACTTCATATAATTCTACTGCATGTCCTGTGATCGTCTTGTTCCCTTGTTTTTTATGTCCAAGTTGTCGTTTTATTTCATAGCGTTTCCCTTTTAACTGAAAGGTTAGTTCAACACTTGTATAAACATTATCATCAGCAAATTGACTTCGAAGCATGCTCGTATCACTACGTTCTTCTCCACTAGCCTCACCATATAACACATAACAAATCGCATCAAAAATCGTTGTTTTTCCAGCTCCTGTATTCCCAGAAATAGCGAAAATACGATGTTCTCCAAGATCTTCAAAATCGATTACTTCTTTCTGTTTATATGGCCCGAATGCTGTCATAATAAGCTGAATCGGTCTCATCCTCGTTCACCTTCCCGTTCTTGCACTGTTTGTAATACATCTATAAATAGGCGTTCTTTCTCTTCTGATAAATCTAACCCTTTCATTTCTTTATAGAAAGCCTTTAAAAGAGATAAATCATCCGTTTTATGTCTTGAAACAGTTACTTCATTTGTATCTGTGAGTTCTCGCCTTTGCATCGCTCTTTCAACGTGCATTGCATTTGGATATACAGATCGTATTTTCTCCATCGGCTGTAAGACAGGGTTTTCGTCTAATAATTTTACAAATACGTAATCTTCACTTACTGGGTGCTGTAATAATTCATCTATTTTCGCTTCTACTGTTCGCATTTTACGACGTGGTGAAAGTAATCTTTTTTCAATTGCTACTTCACCAGTTTCATTCAGTTCTACAATGTAATAACCTTTTTTATGTTTCTCTTCAGAAATTGAATAGGCAAGTGGTGAACCTGAATATCGAATCGTCTCATTACGTACGAAATGCGCTTGATGTAAATGTCCAAGCGCTGTGTAATGAAACTTATCAAAATAATGACTATTTACATATTCAGCACCACCAATTGAAAGTGGTCGTTCTGCATCACTTGTATTCTCCTCCGCTTCTCCTGAAGAAGTTACAAATGCATGTCCAACAAATACATGTCTAGCTTCTTTATCCATCGTTTCAGAGAGCTCATTCATAAAAATGCGCATCGCATCATCATGAGAACGTACGTCTTCATTTTTCAACACGTGCCTCACTATGCTTGGATCTGCATACGGTATTAGATGGAAGTGAACCTCTCCATGTTCATCATTTAGTACAACAGGTTCATACGGGAATTGAAATTGACCTGCAATATGTAATCCTTGTTTTTTCATTAAACTACTTCCAAAATGGATACGATCCGGACTATCATGATTACCAGCTACCGCAATAACTGGTGTTTGCAAATCAATAACTATTTTTTGCAGCACATCATTTAATAAGTCTACTGCTTCTGTAGGTGGAATTGCTCGATCATATAAATCCCCTGCAATAATTACAGCATCTGGTTTTTCTTCTTCAACAGCCTGTACAAACTGATCTAATACAATCTTTTGGTCTTCAGTCATATACACGCCATGAACAAGCTTACCTAAATGCCAATCCGCTGTATGAAATAACTTCATATTTTTCTACTCCTTTTAATTTACTGATTTTAGTGAAACGAGTTGATAGTTTATTGTAGTTTTTCCGTTCTCCCACTCTAGCTTCAATATCGTTGCACTTCCAATTCTTTCTTCATTTGATTTATATAAAGGCAATATTTCTTGAACTGTAAATAAGTGATAGCCATCCAATATTAATTGAAATATATTTTCTTCAATATGTAATCTTACTTCTTTTTCATTTGAAATAATTTTTGTGTGCATCTCAAATTTCATGATAGATACAACCCCTTTTTATAATCTCTACATTTTAATAGTATAGTGGCTATGCAAGATTGACAAGTACATACACAGCAAAGTACACACTTTTCTATTGTTATATACTTCATGTATTTTATATAAAATACGGTATGTGAAATTTTATATTTTCTCCAAAATAAAAATGCCTATTATGACATCTTTATTTTTGTATAAAGTCTTTCATTACATAATATAAAACGGTAATTAAAACGATTGCGACGAAAAATGAGAACACTGCGACAATGTACCCATCTTTATTTAATAAAATACAGAATGAAATAGATATTATAAAAATCGGAAATACGAGACGTAATTT